>NZ_JBJLSF010000001.1:0-155641 GCF_050871885.1 Kineococcus aridisoli
GCGATGGCCGTGATGAGCCGGTCCACCACGGCCTCCACGCTGGTGCGCGGACGGGGGGGGGGGGGGGGCCCCACTCCCCCGCCCCCCCCGCGCCCCAACCCCCCCCCCCCGCCCCCCGCCCGCCCGCCCCCCCCGCGGCCGGCGGGAGGGCTGCTGCAGGCGGCGACCGAGCAGCTGGATGCCATGGGCCCCGCCAACAGCTGGATCAACGCGCCGGCGCTGCGTGCCGCGGGCATCCCGTCGGTCTCGGGCACCGGCTCCGCCCGCGGCCTGGCCGATGCCTACGCCGCGGCCACCGGCCTCGGCGGCCACAGCCCGCTGCTGCGCAGTGGCACCCTCGATGCCGTCACCCGCTCGCAGGTGTCCGGCAGCGACCTCGTCCTCGGTGGCAGCACGCACTTCGCGGTCCTGTTCGAAAAGCCCAGTCCTCGCTTGGACTTCGGCACTCCGGCCGCCTTCGGTCACGACGGCGCCGGTGGGGCGCTGGCCTTCGCTGACCCGGGTACCCGCCTGGCCTTCGGCTACACCACCGCCGCCGTGCCCACACCGGCTGGAGCAGACCCACGTGCGCTGGCGTTCGCGCAGCTGCTGCGCCGCATCCGCGCCGGAGCCACTGCCTGAGCACCAGCGCGGACACCCCTCGCAGGCGGGTCGGCGGCCGGTGCCGGCTTGCCGACTACCTCGCGTCGAAGAGCGCAGCCGACGGCTCCCGCTGCAGAGCCGGGGCCGGCATGCAGAGCGCCAGCGCCGCCAGCGTCCCCCGACCTGCGACCGCAGCGATCGGTGCGCAACCGCTGAGGGAAGACGGCAACTGCAGCTCGTCGCCGGCTCATCGCCGACTCGTTGCGGGCCGCTGCTCCTCCGCCAGGGCAGCGCGACCTGGGTGCAGGAGCGCGGGCGCCTCGTGCCGGCGAAGGCGTGCAGCAGTCCGCATCGGCAGCAACTGACCTGTGCGGCCAGCCAGCGTCCAGCGGCCTGAGCGCCGGAGTGCTGGCGGCCCGCCCGCAGCGTGGGGAGGTGACCGCAGCGCGGGGGAGTGGGCGCAGCGCGGAGCATCGATCGACACCTGCACCTCAGGCAGCGAGAACTTCCACCCCTCCGGTAGGGCTGAGCACCACCTGGGTGTCTTGCAGGTGGTGACGGACCCACCGGCGCTGGCCCCCAGACCCGACCGAACGTGTGGAGGCTTCACCACGGGCGTGATGATGCGCCGTTTCCTGGCTGCCGGCGTGAGCGCAGCGGCCCTGCTGGCCGGAGCGGGCACCGCTCAGGCCACCCCCTGCCCAGGCCACCCCCTGCCCAGGCCACCCCCTGCCCAGGCCACCCCCTGCCCAGGCCACTCCCTGCCCAGGCCCCAACGGCACCAAGGACGTGCGCGGGGCCATCGAGCAGGAATGGCTGCGCCTGCAGGCCGGCACCGGCTTCAAGCCCGGCGCTCCGCTGAGCGATGAGCTGCCCACCGCAGGCGCGGTGGGTGCCTTCAACACCTTCCAGAACGGGGTCATCCACTGGTCTCCGGGCACTGGTGCCCACGAGGTGCACGGCGCCTTCTACGGCTACTGGGCCGGCCAGGGGTGGGAGCGGGGCCCGCTGGGGTACCCGCTGACCAACGAGCAGGGCGCCGCGGCCGGTGGCGTCTTCCAGGTCTTCCAGAGCGGCACCCTGTACTGGAGCCCGGCCACCGGCGCGCACAAGGTGTCCGGCTCCTTCTACCAGCTGTGGGCCTCCCTGGGCTTCGAGCGCTCCTTCCTGGGCTTCCCGACCAGTGAGGAGCTGCCCGCCGCCGGTGGTGTCTTCCAGCGCTTCCAGGGCGGCACCCTGTACTGGTCGCCGGCCACCGGTGCGCACAGCGTCTCGGGGGCCTTCTACAGCCACTGGGCCGCCCGCGGCTGGGAGCGCGGCACGCTGGGCTACCCCACCAGCCAGGAGCTGGCCGGCGCCAACGGCGTGTACCAGAACTTCCAGGGCGGCACGCTGACGTGGACGCGGGCCAGCGGTGTGGTGCGTCAGTCCAAGGCCTTCTACGCCAACTGCACCGATGTGTGGAACACCATCGGCTCACCCCTGTACGCCGGTCAGCAGGGCTACAGCCGTGACCTGGACCGCGATGGGGATGGCGTGGCCTGCGAGGTCGACCCCCGCTGAGCCTGCCCGGCTGAGGCGCTGCGACCACCACGCAGGGGGGTGGTGGCCGCGGCGCCTCACGGTCGGCGAACCCACACACTTGACGCCACCCTCAACTGATCACTCAAGCGCGTCAGTGCTGGCCTTCCCGCTGCGCCCGCTGGTGCAGGCACGACCGCCGTCGCTCCAACGAGCCCAGCGGCGCAGGCAGGCCTCGCTGACGCCGAAGTCAGCAGCGCTCGTGCAAGGGCGGCTCGCGCGGCTTTGCCGGCTTCACAGCACGCTGATGCCGCGCCGACGGGTGGGGTCGGGGCATCAAAGGACTTCTCTCCGGCGATGTCACCGCCTCGGGTCGGTGTCGGGAGAAGAGGGGCAACCTTTTTGTGCACCCACGATCCGGCCGCCTCGAATGACCGTTCGGTCTGCAGCCCACAGGAAGTTGGGATGCTCTAGGGGGTCACCGTCGAGCAGCAGCAGGTCGGCGATCGCTCCTTCGCTGATCCGTCCGAGGTCAGGGCGCCGCAGCAGGTCGGCGTTGGTGGAAGTGACCGAGCGAAGCATCTCGTAGGGGCCCATCACCTCTGCTTGCAGCCGCAGGCCTGTCAGCTGCTCATCTTCCAGCTCACCCATCAAGTCGGTGCCGAAGCCGATGCGGACACCGGCCGCGGCGGCCAGCTCGATGGCGTGCCGGCCGTGCTGCAGGACCTCGCGGTTCTTGGCCTGGGAGATCGCCGACATGCCCAGTTGCGCGCCCCGGCGGTTCATCGCGTCGTAGGTGACCAAGGTGGGCACCATGAAGACGCCACGCTCGCTCATCAGGGCGGCGGTCGGCTCATCGAGCAGGTTGGCGTGCTCGATGCAGGTGACGCCGTTGCGCACCGAGTGCTGGATCGCCTCCGGTGAGTAGGAGTGGGCCGTGACGTAGGAGCCGCGGCGCGCCGCCTCTGCGGTCGCCACCTGCAGTTCCTCGGCGGAGTACTGCGGCACCCTGATCGGATCGATCACGGAGGTGACGCCGCCGGAGGTCATCATCTTGATCGCGTGAGCTCCGCGCCGCAGCCGATCACGCACGGCCAGCCGGACGGCCTCCACCCCGTCGACGACCTCGCTGGAGTGCGCGCAGCACACCGCCTGCTCACGATCGCCGGAGCGGACATCGCCGTGCCCGCCGGTCTGCGAGAGCGCGGGCCCTGTCCACAGGTAGCGCGGGGAGCTGATGAGGCCTTGCTCGACGGCCGCCCCGAGCTCGGCGTCACCGCCGGCGACATCACGCACGGTGGTGAAGCCTCGCGCCAGCGCCCGCGACAAGCGCCGGGCACCGGCCAGCGCCACGTAGCTCAACGGTCGCGACTCGATGTCGAGCAGGTCCAGGCTCAGCCCGTAGGCGTGGAAGTGCGCATCGATCAGGCCTGGTAGTGCGGTCCGGCCGCCTCCCTCGAGCACCTGCTCGGCATCGTCGGCCTCGGCGTCGGGTCCCAGAGCGCTGATGCGTCCGTCAGTGATCACGATGGTGCCCTCGGTGAGCTGTGGGCTCAGACCGTCGAAGATGCGCACGTTGCGCACCGCCAGTTGCGGACGCCTGCCCGGGCCGCCTTCTGGGCTGACCACTGGGCTGACCACTGGGCTGACCGTTGCACCCAGCATCGGGCTGCTGTCGGTGGACTCACTGCTCAACGAAGGCTCCCAGGGTCGCGGTGGGCGTCTGCGCGCACTCTGGCAGCGCGGCCAGCGCGCCCGGCGACGCCGCGCACAGGCTCCGAAGGCACCGGTGGGCCGACTGCACAACGGCGTGGGTCAGCGGGGTGGGCCGGTGGGGTGGGCCGGTGGAGTGGGACGGTGGGGTGGCGGCTTCAGAGGTGAAACATGGTGGAAACGTGCGGCGTCCGGCACAAGCAGTGGCCCACCCGCCATGCATCCTGCACACCAGCCGCCGCGCTGCCCTCCTAGGTTTCCCGCAAGCCTCGCTCAGCGACCCCGGGAGACCACCGATGACCAGTCGTCGCCAGCGCCAGGTGGCGCTCGCCGCCTTGTGCCTGACCCCGCTCCTCCTCGCCGGCTGCGGCGTGGACGCACCAGCCTCCACCGGAGCGGGAGGCGGAGGCGAGGCTGGAGGCAGCGCCGGCACGGCCTCGGCGCAGCCGGCCGTCGACATCGACATCACTGGACCGGACGCGGTGCCGGCAGCAGATGAGGGCGAGGCCAAGTCCATCGCCTTCTTCGGCTTCGCGCGGGCCAACTCCTTCGCCAACGCCACCTGGAGCGGCATCGAGCAGTACGCGCAGGCGCACAACGCCACCGCGCAGTTCTTCGACCCCAACTTCGACGCGCAGACCCAGGTCAGCCAGATGCAGGATGCGCTCACCAGCGGCCGCTTCGACGTCTTCGTCGTGCAGGCCAACGACGGCCAGGCGGTCATCCCCGCCGTGCAGAGCGCCATCAGCGCCGGCATCAGCGTGGTCGTGGAGTTCACCCCGGTGGGCACCGCCTACGACAGCGCCGACCCGCAGGTCCAGGGCGCCCTGACCCTCATCGACGTGCCGACCGACAACGGCAAGGCGCTGGGGCAGATGGCGGTGGACGCCTGCAAGCAGCTGGGCACCCAGCCCTGCCAAGTCGCCTACCTGGAAGGCAACCGGAGCTTGCCGCTGGACAACGCCCGCACCGAAGCGGTCAAGCAGCAGCTGAGCAGCGCCGGCATCGAGGTGGTGGCCTCGGTGGAGGGCGGCTACACCAACGACAGCGGCCGGCAGGCGATGCAGGACGTGCTGCAGTCCGACCCGGACGTCGACGTCGTCATCGGCTCCACCCAGGCCATCGCCGGCGCCGAAGGCGTCGTCGGTCAAGACGTCGCGCTGATCGGCAATGGAGGATCGCGCCAGGCGCTGGACGCGGTGCGCGATGGCCGCTGGTTCGGCGCCTACTGCACTCCTGAGGTCACCGCCGGCCAGACCGCCGCCGCGCTGGGGCTGGCCGCCGCGCGGGGCACCGCGGTGCCCGCCTCCAACGACTACGCCGGGCTCGCTCCCAGCGGCGTCGCCTGGCCCGCAGACATGATCTGCACCTCCTCCACCGTGACCGGCATCGAAGGCCAGTACGACGAATGAGCACCGCGCCGCGGCCGGCCGACCAGGACGGCGCCTCCGCCGGCGCCGTGCCACCTGCGAGCGCCGCACCTGCCATGGCACCGACGGCTGCACCACTGACGGCAGGTGCGGAGCAGGTCCCGGCCACGCCGACCTCGCCACCCGTGCCACCCGCGTCGGGCGCAGCCGTGCAGCTGGAGGCCATCGTGAAGTCCTACGGCGGCACCCGCGTCCTGCACGAGGTGAGCTTGACGCTGCAGCCGGGCACCGTCCACGGCCTGGTCGGTGAGAACGGCGCCGGCAAGTCCACCCTGATGAAGGTGCTCACCGGCATCGAGCGCGCCGACTCCGGCGCCATCCGCATCGACGGCCACCCGGTGCACATCACCTCACCCGCCGAGGCGCTGACCCACGGCATCAGCATCATCTCCCAGGAGCTGGCCACCGTTCCCGCCCGCACCGTGCTGGAGAACGTCTTCCTGGGCGCCTGGTCCACCCGCGCCGGGGTGCTCTCCCGGCGCACCGACCGCCGCCGCTTCGAGCAGCTGTGCGAGCGCACCGGCTTCCACCTGGACCCCGACGCCATCGTCGGCGACCTGCCGATCGCCGCCCAGCAGCAGGTAGAGGTGCTGCGCGCTGTCGGGCGCGGGGTGCGCATCGTGGTCATGGACGAGCCGACCGCGGTGCTGACGCAGTCGGAGACAGCCGCCCTGCTGGCCCTGACCCGCCGACTGGCCGATGCCGGCGCCTGCGTGGTGCTCATCTCGCACTTCCTGGAGGAGGTGCTGCAGACGTGCGATGCGGTCACGGTGCTGCGCGATGGCCGGCACGTGCTGACCGCCCCCACCACCGAGCACACCCCCACCACCTTGGTGCGGGCCATGGCCGGGCGCGATGTGGACGTGCTCTACCCGCAGCTGGCACCGGTGCCCGCCGACGCACCGGTGCTGCTGGAGGCCGTGGGCCTGCGCCGCGGCAGCGCCGTGCGCGGCGTGGACGTCAGCGTGCGCGCCGGTGAGGTGGTCGGCATCGCCGGCCTGGTCGGCTCCGGCCGCTCGGAGACGCTGCGGCTGATCTTCGGCGCCGACCGCCCCGATGCCGGGCAGGTGCGGGTGGGTGGGCGGCGCATCCGCGCCGGCTCACCGGCCGCCGCCATGCGCGCCGGCATCGCGATGGTGCCCGAGTCCCGCAAGGACCAGGGACTGCTGCTGCAGCACAGCGTGCGCGACAACATCACCCTGGCCAGCCCCGAGGCCACCACCCGCTGGGGCCTGCGCAGCCGCCGCGCCGAGCGCCGGCTGGCCCGGCAGAGCGTGGAAGGCCTGGATGTGCGCGCCGCCGCCGACGACGGAGCGGTGTGGACCCTCTCGGGCGGCAATCAGCAGAAGGTGCTGTTCGCCAAGTGGCTGGCCCGCGCGCCGCGGGTGCTGATCGTGGACGAGCCCACCCGCGGCGTCGATGTCGGCGCCAAGGTCCGCATCCACCGCCTCATCGCCGACCTGGCCGCCTCCGGCATGGCGGTGCTGCTGGTCTCCTCGGAGGTGGAGGAGGTGCGCGGGCTCTCCCACCGCGTCCTGGTGCTGCGCCAAGGACGCATCAGCGCCGCGCTGAACGCGGCCGAAGCCGATCCCGAACGCATCCTGCAGGCCGCCTTCGCCGACCGAGAGGACCTTCGATGACACAGATGAGCACCACCCAGGAGCACGGCGGTGACCTGCGGCCACCGAGTGGCGCTGCCTCGGCGCGCCGACGCGCCTCCCACGTGGCGCTGCTGCGCGACTACGGCATCCTCGTCGTCATCGTGCTGCTGATCGTGTCGCTGTCGTTGAGCACCGACACCTTCGCCACCCTGGCCAACCTGCGCAACCTGCTCGATCAGGTCGTCGTCGTCGGGATCATCGCCTGCGGTGTGACCTTGTGCATCATCGCCGGCATCTTCGACCTGTCCACCAGCGCGGTGCTGGCGGTCAGCGCCATCGTCGGGATCCTGACCACCCAGGCGGCAGGTGTCGCGGTCGGCTTCGCCGCGGCCGTCGTCGTCGGAGCGCTGCTGGGCGCGCTCAACGGGGTGGTCATCACCCGCATCGGCGTCAACTCCTTCATCGCCACCCTCGCCTCCAGCATCGTCTTTCGCGGCGTGGCGATCCTGCTGACCGGAGGCAGCATCGTCTACCCGCTCGCCGAGCAGCTGCTGGGCTTCCAGATGATGACCTACACCACCCGCCCGCTGGGGGTGACGGTCTCGGTGTTCGTGCTGCTCGCCGTGGCCGCCGGCACCTGGTTCCTGCTCTCCTGCACCCGCTTCGGGCGCTCGCTGTACGCGGTGGGGGGCAACGCCGAAGCGGCGCGCCTGTCCGGCATCAGCGTGGACCGGGTGCGCCTGCTGGCCCTGGTCATCAGCGGTGCGTGCGCCGGCCTGGCCGGGGTGGTGCTCTCCTCGCGCGCCGGCTCGGCCCAGGCCAGCCTGGGGGAGGGGTTGGAGCTGAGCGCCATCGCCGCCACCGTCGTCGGCGGCACCAGCATCGCCGGTGGTGAAGGCGCCATCTGGCGGGCCCTGGCCGGGGTGCTGATCCTGCAGCTGTTCTCCAACGGCTTCAACCTGCTGGGCTGGGACACCACCTACCAGCAGGTGCTGACCGGTTTCCTGATCCTGCTGGCCGTCAGCATCGACCAAGTGCTGCGCCGCCGCCGCCGCTGAAAGTTCCAGTGGCGGTGACTGACAGTGATGACCGGCTGCGCCGACCCCCGCCGCCCGCTCCCGCCGCCGACCCCGCGACGAGGCGCTGCTGGGAGCTGGTGAGAAGAGCCAGGAGGACCAAGAGGCCAGGAAGACCCGGAGGGCCACGCAGGGGCGCTGACGTCACGCCAGGTGAGGAGGGGCGGTGAGGATGCCGACCAGCACGCCGGCGGGCGTCCGCGGCCTGGCGGCGGGCACCGATACTGGCCCGGTGCTGGCCATGGTCGGGATCCACCTGGGACCGGGCGGGGCGGTGGGCGCCTTGGCCCATCCCCACGCGCCCGCCACCGCGCGCCGGCACGGCGGCCAGCCGGTGCAGACGCTGACAGCCGTGCTGCAGCAGCTGGCTCCACCGGCAGGCACCCGGGTGCTGCTGGATGTCTCGGAGCTGCTGATCGACCTGCTCGGCGGCGGCTACGAACGCCTGGCAGCGGTGACCACGGTGCGCATCTCTCCCTCGGAGCGCTCCATCGGTGAGCTGTACTCCGGCTGGCCGGCCAGCGTGGTCGCCCGCGTGGATGCCGGGCGCGTGCACCTGCACGGCGGGCACGACTTCCAGGGCCGGCGACTGGGCGCGATGGACCATGACGCTCTGCATCGTGCGGTGGCCCTGGCGCAGGCTCACGGCTCGGCCTCCTTCGCCGTCTCAGCGGTCGGGTCGCTGGTCGACAGCAGCTGGGAGACCGATGTGGCCGACCAGCTGAGCCGGCTGAGCGGGCGGCCGGTGGCGATGTCGCACACGGCAGGTGGCGTGCGGCAGCTGGAGCGTGAGTGCACCGCCGTGCTCGATGCGGCGCTGGCTCCCGCGGTCAGCCGGATGCTCGATGAGCTCTCCGCGGCCGTCGACGCCGTCGTGCCCGGCGCCCGGCCCGGCTTCACCCTCGCCGACGGCTCGTGGGTCAGTCGCGAGCAGGCCCGGCTGCACGCCTCACGGTTGCTGGGCAGCCGCACGGCCTTGCTGGTGCAGGGAGCAGCGGCCACCGCCGGCGTCGGCACCGCGCACGTGCTGCTGCGCACTGGCGGTGTGCTGCAGGCTGCGGCGGTGGAGCAAGGCTGCGTGCGGGTGGATCCCGTGCGGGAGCTCTCGCCGTGGCTGCCTGGAGTACGCGCCAACCAGCGCCACGCCAGCGCTCTCACCGTCGCCGACGCCGACGGCGAGGGACTGCCGCTGAGCGCCCTCACCGGCCAGCCCGTGGTCCTGCTCGAGGCGACCAGCGTCGCACCTGCCGCCGCACTTGCCGTCGCATCCCCTGGCGCATCCCCCGTCGCGTGCCCCGGTGCATCTGCTGGGACATCGATGGATGCGCTGGCTCAGAAGCTGCGGGGCAGCGGTCTGCAGGTGCACGAGATCATCGAAGCCGAGGAGGTGCTCCTGGCCCGTGGAGTGTGCGCGGCGCTCGCCCAGTGCGAGGTCGTCACCTACGCCAGCGCCGAACCGGACGGCACCTGGGACCGAGCGCGTGAAGCCGCCCGACGTCGCGCGCAAGCCAGCGTCTTGACCACCGACCCGCGCGCACACCTGCGTACCGTCACCGACCAGGTCGTGCCCCTGTCCTACCTCAGCGCGCCGTTGGTGCAGGTGCGCTCCTTCGTCGCCGCTGCGCAGGAGAGCGTCCGTGTCGTCTGAGCTTCCGCCGAACCCGAACCTGAACCCGAACTCGAGCCCGAGCACGACTGCGAACCCGATCGCGAGCCCAGCCCGAAGCGCTGGGCGCCCCGGCTCAGGCCTCGCCCGTTCCGCGCCGACGGTCTCCTGCGGCGACACGCCGACCTCGTCGCGGCGCAGCAGCGCCGTCATCGGCCCCGACGACTTCGACGACCTGTTCGTGGGCAGTCAGCTGGGCGTGCTGTCGGCGGCCAGCACCTACCGCGGCGCCTTGGAGACCTGGGTGCACTCACTGCTCAGCCGGCGTCCTGTCGAACTTCTCGACCCCGAGCAGGCCCGCGCCCGCTTCGCTCCCGAGGAGATGGGGGTGGCTGTCCTCATGGTCGGGGCGCTGCTGAGCCTGCTGGAGCACCCCTTCCGCGGTGACGAGATCAGCACTGCGGTGCGGCGTCTTGAGGAGAGCGTGGGCAGGCCCTTCAGCGCGCTGGTGCCCTTCAACTGCTCCGGGCCCAACGCGCTCATCGCCGTGGGAGCCGCCTCACTGCTGGACCTGCCGCTGGTGGACTGCGATGGCCAGGGCCGCATCCTGCCGCTGATCGATCAGACGACCTTCGCCCTGGGTGGAGTCTCGGTCAGCCCGCTGGTCGGGGTGGGCCCCTGGGGGGATGTCATCACGGTGGACTCGCCGGGCGCTCACACCGAGGAGATCGTGCGCGCAGCGGTCTCGGCCGCCGGCGGCTGGCTGCTGTGCGCCACCTACCCGGCGCTGGTGCACCGCCTGGTCCAGACAGGCATCGCGCACTCCTTGTCCCAGCGCATGGACAGCGGCGCCGTCCTGCAGCTACCGCGCGCCGACCTCGGTGAGCGACTGGCCCGCCAGCTGGGTGGACGCCTGGTAGCCCGTGCCCAGGTGATCGAACTCAGCGCCCACGACCACGTCGGCTTGCGCACCCGGCAGCCGGCGCGCCCCTACAGCATCCTGCTGCGGGGACTGTCCGCGACGCAGCCGCTGATCCGCTTGGAGGTGCGCAACGAGATCGTCATCGCCACCGTCGACGGCGGAGTGGTCGGCGCGGTGCCGGACACCATCTGCCTGATCGACCCGCTGCGCCGGCGCGCGGTGGAGCTCAGCGATCTGCAGGTGGGCCAGGTGATGGAAGTCCTCATCCTGCCGGCCGCCGATGCCTGGCGAAGCCAGGCCGGGCTCGCGATGGCCGGTCCAGCGGCGTTCGGACTGACCTGGCCGCCAGGAAGCCGCCCGTGAAGGAGCCGGGGCAGGCGCGAGCAGCTGCGCAGACCTTCGGGGTGGAGGCGTCGATCGAGGAACAGGCGATCATGAAGGAGGCGGGCGTGCAGGAGCCGGGCATGCAGGAGCCGGGCATGAAGGAGCCGAGCGTGCAGAACCCGGGCGTGCGCGAGGCGGGTGTGCGAAGGCCAGCAGCGAAGGCATCGGTCCAGGGCGTTGCCGCCGCAGCCGGCCGCAGCCCTGCAGGCTCTCGGAGTGCACCCCACCAGCAGCCCGTGCGCGAGGCGCAGCAGAGCCCGCAGCACAACCCGCGACAGCGCCCGCAGCAGGCCCCGCAGCAGGCCCCGCAGCAGGCCCCGCAGCGGGGAGCACGAGCTGTGCTCGGTCCACCGCCTGCCCGCACCGAAGCAGTCACCTGGGGGGAGCTGCTGCGCTCCAAGCCGATGGAAGGTGTCGACGTCCCGGTGCAGGTCGGTTTGGACCGCACCGTCTCCAAGGTCCGCCTCGTCTCCGATCTGGACGAGATGCAAGCCTGTCGCCCGGGGACCCTGGTGGTGCTGCAGACGCCGATCGCCTCAGCCGCCTGGACTGTGGAGATCGCCGTGCGCTATGCGTGGGAGCGCAACGCCCGTGCGGTCATCGCCCAGACCGACGGTCACGCCGCCCAGGCAGTGCAGCGCCTGGCAGAGCGGCTGTCGGTGTCCGTGGGATTCCACCGGAGTGATCCCACCGAGCTCGCGCTGGAGCTGTCAGCGCTGGTGGCACGTCCAGGCGCGGTGCGTTCAGCCCTCATCGCACGCTGTGCCGTCCTGCTCAGCGAAACCACTTCGGTGCCCCAAGTCCTCTCCCTGTTGCAGCGCGAGCTGCCGGGAACGGCCATCAGCCTGCGCGGTTCCTCGCAGCGGGTGATCGCCGGTGATGCCTCACCGGTGAGTGCGCAAGCGGTCCGCGTGCCGCTGGCGCCGCTGGACGTCGAGCCCGGCCGGGTGCTGCTCGCCGTGCCCTCGCACCGATCGGTCGCCTGGAACCAGGTGCTCACCCAGGTGCTGCAGATCGCCCGCTCCCAGATCATCGCCTGTGAGGCAGCCGAGCGCGTCGATGTCGCCGCCCGGCACGAGCGGGACGGTTTCGCCCTGAGCCGCCTGTTGGCGGATCCCTGCGACCCGGCACCGGCGACGGCGCTTGGCTGGCCGTTGGACGGTGACCTGGTCGCCGCCCTCGTCCTGCCCCGCGATGAGAGCCTGCGGGGAGCTGCCGCGGTCGGCCTGGCGCTGCGGACGGCGTGGAACGCCGAGCCCGTCGGAGCGCCACCGGCGCCGTACGCCGGTGGCTGGGCGCTGTGGTCGGCGCTCACGCCTCGAGCAGACGCTGAGGACGCTCGCCCGGGCGGTGCTGAAAGCAGCCCGCGGGCTGCCGTGCCCGCCGCTGAGCGGAACGGGTTGGCCGACGGCCTGCGAGATGCACGTGGTGAGCACACCAGCGAGGACTCAATCGAGGACACGGACGAGGAGGACGCTCGCGCGCAGGCCGTGATGGCGGTCCTGGCGCGCGCCGAACGTCTGGTGCAGCGCGCCGACGTCGGGGTGGACCTGCACGTCGGCCTGGGACGCCTGTGCCAAGGGGAGGGCGCCCTGGCGCAGACGCTGGAGCAGGCGGCGATCGCGGCGCGTGCTGCGGCTTCCACCGGGCAGCAGGCACAGCAGTTCTCCGAGCTGGGCTCGCGGGGCATCGTCGCCGCCAACGATGCCGCGCATCTGCATCGCATCGCCCAGGATGCGCTGGAGGTGCTGCTGGCCGTCGACGACCGCGACGAGTTGGTGCGCACCCTGCTGGCCTACTTCGACTGCGCCGGCTCCACGATGCGCGCCGCCGAACGCCTGGGTGTGCACCGCAACACCGTCAGCGGCCGGATGGAGCGCATCCGCCGCCTCGGCGTGGCGCTGGACGACCCTGAGCGGGCACTGGAGCTTCACCTGCTCTGCCACGTGGCCGTCACCGGCGGCATGACCACCTGAGCCGCTCACGGACGTCACCGACCACGTGGGCCAAGCCGGTTGCTCCTGAGCCGGCCGCGCCTGGGCCCGCCGCCTGTCTAGACCCGCCGCCTGCCAAGACCCGCCGCCTGCCATGTGCGGCGGCGGGTCCAGGCGCGGCCCCGACCTTGCTCGGGCTTCCGGCTCAGGGCGCAGTCGTCTCAGAGCCCGTAGACCGTGGCGGCCTTGTCGGCGGAGATGACCCCGGTCAGGACGTCGGCCTGCACGGCCGCGCGATCACGCTCGCGGGGATCACCGAAGCCGCCGCCGCCGCTGGTCTGGCAGCGGATGACGTCGCCGGCCTTCAAGACGGTGCCGTTGGACTTCAAGACCGCACGCTCGTCGGGTCGGCCGGGATTGATGACCACGCTGGGGCCCACGCCCTCCCCGCCGCCGAAGATGCCCCACGGCTTGGTGCGCGAGCGCTCGAACCACAAGGAGATGGTGCAGTCCTCCAGCGCGGTGTACTCGCGCACCACTCCGACTCCACCGCGGTACTTGCCGTCACCGGCGCTGTCAGGACGCAGCCGGTAGTCGGTGATGCGGAAGGGGTAGCGCGTCTCGAAGACCTCGATCGGCAGGTCCTTCAGCGAGCCGTTGACGTTGTTGATCAGAGCGCTCTCGCCGTCGCTGCCCTCCCAGGCGCCCCAGCCGCCGAGGGTGGCCTCCAAGCTGACGTAGTCGCGACCGACGCGGCTGTCGTAGCCGGCGACCTGCACGATCATCGAGTCGCCGTGGCTGGCTGCGGCCACGGCCTGCGGCATCGCCGGCGCCATCGCCTTGGCCACCAGGTCGATCAGCAGGCCCAGGTGGGAGAAGTACCACTGGCAGGCAGCGGGAGCCACCGCCCCGAAGACCGAGCCCTCCCGCACCTGCACGGTCATCGGCCGGAACGAGCCGCCGTTGCCAGCCACATCGGGGCTGATGAGCAGCTTGTAGCCCACCCGGCACGCGGAGATGGTCTGGGCGGTGCCGCAGTTGACCGGCCCGCGAGCCTGATCGGCCGACTCGCGCACATCGAAGTCGATGGAGTCCCCCGAGACGGTGATGCGCAGCTTGACCGGGATGGGCGTGTCCAGGTCGATGCCGTCGTTGTCGAGGAAGCCCTCGGCCTCGTAGACGCCGTCGGGGATGCCCGCGATGACCGCGCGCTCCAGGCGCTCGGTCTGGGCGAAGATCTCATCGCGGGCCGCGCGCAGCGTCTCCAACCCGAAGCGGCGCACGATCTCGGCCAGGCGCACCTGACCCATCTCGATGCACGCGATCATCGCGTGCATGTCGCCGGTGGTGGGGTAGGGGAAGCGGACGTTGCGCTTGATGGTGTCGATGACCGCGTGCACCGGCTCGCCGCCGGCCACCAGCTTCTGCGGGCCCAGCCGCAGGCCCTCCTGGAAGATGGAGGTGGAGTCCATCGGGCTGCCGGGGTCCTTGGCGCCCACATCGATCCAGTGCGCGCGGGAGGCGGTGAAGCCGACCAGGGTCTCATCGACGAACACCGGCCCGAAGATGGTGACGTCGTTGAGGTGGGTGCCGCCGATGTAGCTGTCGTTGAGGATCCACACATCACCCGGCTGCCAGGCATCGCGCCCGAAGGCCTCCTCGGTGGCGATCGTGCACATCTCCAGGTTGCCCAGGAAGATCGGCAGCCCGGCCGACTGCCCGAGCACGTGGTGCTGGTCGTCCAGCAGCGCCACGACGCAGTCGCCGCCCTCGTAGATGATCGGCGTGTAGGCCGAGCGGATCAGCGAGGCGTTCATGTCGTCGGCGGCCGAGTTCAGCGCGTTGCGGATGATCTCGACGACGACGGGGTCGACGGGGGAGCCCGGAGCAGAGCCGGCGTCAACGCTGGTGCGGCCCGGGCTCGCGGTGCTGGGCGTGGCGTGCGAGGGCGTCGCAGCCGACGGTGTGGTGCTCATGCGTTCTCCTCGGCGGTGATGACGAGCGTGCCCCGCTCATCGACGGCGACGCTGAAGCCCGGGGGCACGACGGTGGTGGCGGTCTCCTCGACCACGACGGTGGGCGAGGCGATCGCAGCAGCGCCCAGCCCGGCGCGCCGGTGCAAGCTCGTCGGCATGGCCTGCCCGGCGAACCACACCTGCGAGGTCGGCACCTGCTCGCTGGCCGGAGCGGGGGTGAAGGCACCCGGCGCCGCCCGCAGCAGATCACCCAGCCCGGTGGCGCGCAGCGCCACCACCTCGATGGGTGCGCCGTCGTTGGCGTGACCGAAGCGGGTCTTGTGCTGCTCACCGAAGCGCGCCGCCAGCGAGGCCAGGAAGCCGGCCTCCATCGGCTCATCAGCCTCCAGCAGCGGAACGGTCAGGGTGTACTCCTGCGCCACGTAGCGCACATCGGCGGAGAAGCTGATGCGGGCGCTGTCCTCGCCGACGCCTTCGGCGCGCACGAAGTCCAGCGCGTGAGCACCCATGCGGCGAAGGCGCGCGGCCATGTCCGCGGTGTCGATGTCCTCATCGCGGAAGTAGTACGGCTCGGTCTCATCGTGGCGGATGGAGGTCTGCAGCATCCCCCAGGCCGAGAAGGCTCCCGGGAAGCGGGGCACCAGCACCTCACGGATGCCCAGTTCCTGAGCCAGGAAGACCGCGTGCATGGGGCCGGCCCCACCGAAGGCGACCAGGCTGAACGAGCGCGGCTCGATGCCCCGGGCGACGGTGATGGTGCGGATGGCCTGCGCCATCTTGGCGTTGGCCACATCGCAGATGCCCTCGGCCATCGCCTCCACGCTCAACCCCAGCGGCTCGGCGACCGTGGCCACCGCCGTGCGGGCCGCCTGCACATCCAGGCTCATCTGCCCACCGGCGAACCAGGAGGGATCCACCCGACCCAGCACCAGGTTCGCATCGGTGACGGTCGGCTCGGTGCCGCCGCGCCCGTAGCAGGCCGGCCCCGGCGTGGCGCCCGCCGAGCGCGGGCCGACCCGCAGGCCGCCCTGCTCCAGGTAGGCCACCGAACCGCCCCCGGCGCCCACGGTGTGGATGTTGACCACCGGCATCAGCATCGGCAGCCCCTCCAGTTCCGTCTCCGGGGAGACGTCCGGCTGCCCGTCCACGATCAGCGAGACATCGAAGGAGGTGCCGCCCATGTCCACGCAGATGAGGTTGGGCCGGCCCAGGCTGGCCGAGAGGGCCGCACCGCCCATCGCGCCGCCGACCGGCCCCGACAGCAGCGTCTGCAGCGGCCGCTGGCGGGCGGAGTCGACGGTGAGGATGCCGCCGGAGGACTGCATCACGTGCAGCGGCACCGGCAGCTGCCGCTGGGTCAGGGAGTCCTCCAGCTTGGTCAGGTAGCGGCGCACCACCGGCCCGGTGTAGGCCTCCACCACGGCCGAGGAGGAGCGCTCGTACTCACGCCACTCCTTGGCCGCGCGGTGCGAGAGGGAGATGGTCACCTCCGCCCCGAGCTCCTCGCGCAGGATCTCCTCCGCGCGCAGCTCGTGCTGAGGGGAGCGGAAGCTGAACAGCAGGCACACCGCGTACGCGGTGACGCCTTCGGCGCGGCCGCGGGCCGCGGCCGCCCGCACCGCCTCCTCATCCAACGCGCTCAGCTCGACACCCTCGGCCGAGAAGCGCCCGCCGATCGGCACGATGTCCTGCAGCGGGACCAGCGGTTCGGGCTTGCGGTAGTGCAGGTCGTACAGCCGCCAGCGCGGTCCGCGGGCGATGTGCAGCTGGTGGCTGGCGCCCTCGGTGGCCAGCACCAGCACGCGCTCACCGCGCCGGGTCAGCAGCGCGTTCAGGCCCTGGGTGGTGCCGTGCACCATGAAGGAGATGTCACGCGGATCCGCCACCAGGGCGTCCATCGCCGCGAACACCCCGGCCGTCAGGTCGTGCGGTGTCGTGGAGGACTTGCCCGCGCGGTACTCACCGCTGTCCTCGTCGTAGGAGATGACATCGGTGAACGTGCCACCGATGTCCATGGAAACGCGGTACCTGCTCATGAGACCTGCCTCGGGGAGCCGGGATGAGGGAAGCACGGCCAACGTAGGAAGGCGCCCCGGACACCCCCCGTGCGCGTTGACCAACGCCACCACCACCGGCTGGGCAGGACGCACTCCACCCGCCGCCACACGCCCAGCAGGCTGCGGCACGTGATCTGGACCAGCCACGCCCCAGCTCCCGCGCACGGCGTGGTCCTCGAGGCCACCGGCCTCGCCCACCTCGCTCACCTCGCGCACCTCGCGCACCTCACCGACGCCACCGCTGTCGAAAGCGCTCGCGCCACCGTCACCGCGGCGCTGCGCGAGGCGGGCCTGCACACGGCAGCCAACCCCGCAGCCGGTCCGACAGCGGACCGGGCGGCCATCGACGTCCAGGCCCTCGCCGAGCGCGTCGCGCACCCCGGCTGGGACAGCTGCTGGTGGGCTCAGCTCATCGCCGACGTCGCCGATGAGCTGCTCCACGAGAGCGGCCCCCACGAGACCGGCCCCCACGAGACCGGTCCCGACGAGGCCCGCCGGGACCGAGCCGCCCAGCCAGGTGACAGCCGGCAGCGGGCCGAGCGGCCGGCTGACAGTCGGCAGCGAAGGCCGCAAGGCGCGGCCGGGGCACCGCTGGCCGGTGAGCATCCGACCGGCGAGCGTTCACCTGTCCAGCGCTCGACCAGCCAGCGCTCGACTGCGGAGCACCCGGTTGACCGCTCCGGCATCGTCCTGCACGCTCCGCAGGATCTGACCGGTGCGGTTCACCGCGGCCGGACACTGTCCGCGGCCGCCCGGCAAGCCCGGGCCCTGACCGATCTGCGAGCCAACCAGGCCACCCCCGACTCCTTCGCTCGGGCCCTCACCGACCTCGCCGGCCAGCACGGCGTCGACGTCGACGTGCGCGATGAGGACCAACTGCGCCGGGAGGGCTTCGGTGCCGTCCTGGCCGTCGGCGCCGGCTCACCGCATCCGCCCCGCCTGGTCAGCCTGGCCTGGGACCCGCCGGGCAGCGCCGGGCAGCAGCCGGTGTGCCTGGTCGGCAAGGGCGTCACCTTCGACAGCGGGGGCTTGTCGCTGAAGTCACCGGCGGCCATGGTCGGCATGCACCGCGACAAGGCCGGCGCCGCGGTGGTGACCGCGGCTGTATGTGCGATGGCTCAGCTGGCGCTGCCGGTGCCCGTGCGTGCCTTCCTGCCCCTGGCGGAGAACATGCCCGGCCCGCTGGCCACGCGGCCCGGCGACATCATCACTTCCTTGTCCGGCCAGCGCATCGAGATCGTCGACACCGACTTCGAGGGCCGGGTGCTGATGGCCGACGCGCTCACGCTCGCCGCCAGGCACCACCCACGAGCTCTCATCGACGTGGCCACGCTGACCTACCAGGTCGTCACCGCCCTCGGCCCGCAGATCGCCGGGGTGCTGGGCTCCGATGGCGCGCTGGTCGAGGCCGTCTTGAGCGCGGCCCGCTCCTGCGGAGAGCCGATGTGGCCCCTTCCCCTGGCCGCCCGCTACCGGACGCAGGTGCTCTCCGCCTCCGCGCACGCGCACGTGCGCAACCACCCCGGACAGGACAACGCCCGCGCGATCACCGCGGCGCTCTTCCTGGCCGAGTTCGTCCCACCCGGCCTGCCGTGGGCGCACCTGGACATCTCCGGTCCCGCCGAACGCGGCAGTGGAGCCGACGCGATGCCCACCGGATTCGGGGTCCGCACCCTCGTCCAGCTCGTCGAAGCACTCAGCACCTTCGGAGGACAGTCGTGAGCACGTACAGCAGCGTCATCGTCGGCGCCGGGCAAGGCGTGGGAGCCGCCACCGCCACCCGGTTGGCCGCCGACGGCGGCACCGTGCACCTGGTCGGCCGCCGCCGCGAGCCGCTCGAGCACACCGCCCAAACCGTCACAGCCGCCGGCGGGCACGCCGTGGTGCACACCGCCGACGCCACCAGTGAGCAGGACGTGCTTGCCCTGGCCGGCGCGGTGGAGCACGCGGACGTCATCGTGCACGCCGTCGGAGACAGCTCCATGACCTCCTTCGAGGACTGCAGCCTCGCGGAGTGGCGACGGGTGGTCGATGCCAACCTGACCTCCGCCTTCCTCATCTCCTCCGCCTTCTTGCCGCACCTGCGCCGCAGCTCCAACGCCAGCCTGGTCCTGATCTCCTCCAAGACCGCGCTGTGGGGCTATCCCGTCGTCGCCTACAGCGCCGCCAAGGCGGGTGTGGTGGGCATGGCCCGGGCCCTGGCCGCCGAACTGGCACCGGAGCACGTCCGTGTGCTGCCGCTGTGCCCGGGGCCGGTGGACACCCCGATGCGCTGGCGCTCGACACCGCAGATGGACCCGGAGCTCGTCATCGCCCCGGAGTCGATCGCGCAGCTGGTGCACACCATGGTCACGATGCCGCGCGGCACCGTCAGCGGTGTGCTGCTGCTGCAGTCGGACCTGTACGACTGATGCGCATCATCGACGCCGACCAGCTGTACGCCCGGGTGCCCTGGAACGCGGCGATCCAGGCCATCGAGGCAGCCGCGCGCGGCGGACGGGCCAGCGCGCCACCGCGCATGGCGGTCGCGCTTGAGGCCGGGGAGCTGCTGCTCATGCCCGCGCACTCCGCAACGGCGGTCGGCGTGAAGGTCGTCGGTGTGGCGCCGTCCAACACCGGACGTGGCCTTCCGCGCATCCAGGCCAGCTACCTGCTGCTGGACCCCGTCACGCTGACCCCGCAGGCGCTGCTCGACGGCACCGCCTTGACCACCGTGCGCACCCCGGCGCTCTCAGCGGTCGCCGTGCGGCACCTGGCCGCCCCCCTGGCTCAGCGCCTTGTGGTGGTGGGCTCCGGCCCGCAAGCCTGGGGCCATGCTCACGCCATCGCGAGCGTTCGAGCGCTGGACGACATCTGCATCGTCGGCCGCTCGGCGCAGCGCGCCGCGCACCTGGCCGCCCGACTCAGTGAGGAGGGCCTGCCGGCCCGGGCCGGCACCCTGGACCAGGTGCCGGAGGCCGACATCGTGGTCTGCGCGACGACCTCCAGCACACCGGTGCTCCCCACCGGTCTAGTGCCCGCTCACGCCTGCGTAGTGGCCGTCGGCTCCCACCACCGCGGCTTCCGCGAGCTCGAGTCGGCGCTTCTTCGACGTGCCTCGAGCGTGGTGGTCGAGCAGCGGAAGGTGGCGTTGCGGGAGGCCGGAGACATCGTGCTGGCTCTCAGCGACGGGGCGGTCCAAGAAGACGACCTCATCGAGCTGACGGAACTGCTGACCAGCTCACGCTCGACGACCGGTCGGCAGCTGACGGTCTTCAAGAGCGTCGGCATGGGCTGGCAGGACTTGGTGGTCGCCGAACTTGCTGCAGCAGTTGATCCAGCCTCCTCCAGCACAGCCTGATGCAGGCCGCTGCGCGTTCTCGGGCTCCACCCTCAGCCAGTTCGAGTGGCCGCTCACCAAGAGACGAGCACCGGGTGGATCAGCGCGTCCACGGCCGCCAAGCGCTCACCATCCGGCGCCGTCTGCGTCCATGCTCCGGTCTTCCTCAGGCAGCTGCGCTGCGGGAGTGGACCGATCCTCCGGCGATGAGTGCGAGCTCCGGGCGTAGGCGAAAGGTGCGGAGCTGATGGACCAGTACGAGAGCCTGCTGCTGTGCTCGATGCCATAGCTGCCGCTGCTGATCGCCGCTGCCGGTGACATCGAGGCGGTGCCCACGTGGTGCCTGGCGCAGGGGCTGGGCACGATCCTGCAGGCCCGGGACCTGGTGTTGCTGGCCTGTAGGTCGGCGAAGGCGGCCGCGGTGGTCGAGGGCCCGTTGTCGGCTTCTTGCCCGGCGTCGGTGCTGCAGTGGCACCCGCACGCGAGTGTGCTGCTGGATCCGGCCGGCTGCGGCAGCGGGAGCACTACGAGCAAGCGCGGCAGGGAAAGCCGGCCTGGCAGCGCCTGTGGGAGCGCCGCTCTCCTGAGCGGCAACGGTTCGGCCGCCGACCAGCGTCCACGGCTGCTGTGATCGCACCTGCGGTGGCGAGGTCGACCCTGCCGGCTGTGAACGAGAGGCCGTCAGGAGCCTTCGGGGCGGCGGCGGGGTCATCGGGTGCGGCGTGCCCGCAGTGGGGGGACGTCCAGGGTGGGGATGGCGCGCAGCAGGAAGCGGTCGAAGTGGGGGACGGTGAAGGCGGCGTAGCCGTGCTGGGGTGTCCACAGCAGACCCATGTTGATCAGCTCCGCGCGGGTGGGGCCGAGGTTGGTGGAGGTGCGTCCCATCACCTCGGCGACGTCGGCGGCCTTCTGCGCGGCCGCTCCTAGCTGGGCCATGGCGCGCAGGTAGGCACGTTGCAGGTCGGTGGTGCGATCCAGGCGGACGCGGAAGAAGGAGGCGTCCAGCTTGGCCTCGTAGGCCGGCACCGCCGCCTGGACGTCCTCCAGGGTGATCTGCGGGCCGGCGGCGACGGTCCAGACGGCGTAGCCGAGCTCTTGGAGGAAGTAGGGGTAGCCGCCGGTGATGGCCACCGCCTCCTCCAGAGCGGCGGGGCTGTAGGTGATGTCCTCCTCGGCGGCCGGGCGGGCCAGGGCGGCCTTGGCGTCGTCGTCGGTGAGGTTGCCGATGCTGGGGAACTTGAACAGGCGCTCGGCGTAGGACTTCGCATCCCCGGCCAGCTCGGCGATCTGCGGCAGCCCGGCGCCGACGAAGGTGATGGGCAGCTTGCGCTGGACCATCTTGTGCAGGGCTTGGATGAGGGCTTCCAGCTGGGTCTTGGTGAGGAACTGCACTTCGTCGAAGAGCAGCACCACGCCCCGCTCCTGCTCCTTGGCGGCCTCGCCCAAGGCCACGAAGACGTCGGTGAGGTCCATGGCCAGGTCGGCGTGGTCGGCGAAGCCTTCGGCGGCTTCGACGTCCATCCCGGCGGTGAGGGTGCCGGCGGCGTCCACGGACAGGCTGAAGGACTTCAGCACCGCGGCGGCGTGGCGCAGCCGATCGCTCCAGCGGACCTTGGGGGACAGCTGCAGCAGGGCGGCGCGCAGGCGGGAGGAGATGTCGCGGCGGAAGTCGGCTTCGTCGTGCTTGCTGACCTCCTGCTCGAGCACCACCCACTCCTGCTCGAGGGCCTTGGTGCGGAACTGGCCCAGCAGGACGGTCTTGCCGACTCCGCGCAGCCCGGTGATGATCATGGACTGCTCGGTGCGCCCGCGGGCAAGGCGGGCCAGCAGCAGCTCGAAGGAGGCCAGTTGGTCATCGCGGCCGACGACGGCTTCGGGCTCGGCGCCGGCGTTGGGGGTGTAGGGGTTGGTCAGGGCCCGCATGACACCGATCTTAGCTGCCTTAGGATGCCTTATCCACAGCAGATAAAGCATCCTAAGCTTCGTAACCCGTCACACGCCCGGGCGGATCGGGTGCCGATGCCCCGCCTCCGGTAGGGCGGCGGCAGCGTCCCGGGGCAGGCGCTGCGGCAGAGGCGCTGCACCGACCCGACACCCGCGCTCATGAGGTGACGGACTCCTGTGTCCTCAACAGGCACCCGAAAGAGGCCCGAGGGGTGCCCCCCTGCCGCGATCAGGCGAGCACGCCTGCGGCGAGCTCAGCGCAAGTCCACCCGCACGACCTGGTAGTCGGCGCTGCGCGGGTCGGCCACCTCGAAGCGGCCGTTGACCAGCCACAACGCCCCCGCCGCCAGCACACCCGTGGTCGGGCGATCGAGGTCGGGATCGCCCACCTCGCCGACGACCTCACCGCTGCGCCCGTCGCGGGACAGGCGCACCACCGCGGCGGAGTCGGTGGAGAAGCCGAAGACCACGTACAGGGTCCGCCCGCGCAGCACCAGGCCGTCACCGGCGGTCAGGTCGCGACCGCTCACCTGGATGCGCTCGCTGGCACCGGTGCGCGGGTCCACCCGGAACAGGTCCCCGGTGCTGCTCTGCGTCACGATCAGCGCACCGCGGTAGGCGCGGATGCCGTTGGCGTTGAAACCGGGCCCGTAGACCAGGTCGCCGGTGATCTCCAGCGTCCTGGCGCCGTCGGTGGCGGGCAGGGCGCCGCGCCGACCCAGCGGGATGACGACGAGGCGCTGCACGGCGGAGTCGGTGACGTACACCCCCTCGCGGGTGACCTCCACGTCGTTGAGGAAACCGCTGCCGGGCACCACCCAGCGGCCCAGCTCCTGCCCGGTGCCGGCGTCGTAGGCCGTGATCGCCCCGGTCGCCCCGCCCGCCACCCACAACCGGTCAGCGCGCGCCTCGTAGACCATTCCCACGGCCACGCGACCGCTCACCCCGGCGACCAGCTGCCGGGTGCTGCCGGTGCGCAGGTCGCCGACGACGATGCTGCCGTCGGCGCGCGAGCCGGCGTAGAAGGTGGTGCCGCACCCGCGGGCGATGCCTTCGGGCAGGGAACCGGTGGGCAGCGCGATCGTCTCGGGCAGGCGCCCGTGCCGACCGCCAGCAGCGGTGACTTCCGTAGCGCCGGTGACCTCCCCCGCGGTGGTGACACCCGTGGCGCCACCGGCTGTCGTGGCCGCACCGGCGGTGCGGGCAGCTGCTGCGGGGGCGGCGATGGCGGGAGCCGGTGCGGCTAGCAGGCCCGCGGTGAGGGCGATGGTGGCGGGGACGAGCGCTGCGCTGCGCGGTCGGCGGGTCATGGCTCGACCGTAGGTGCCCCATCGGCCGTCCCACCAGGGGTGCCTTCTTGATCCGTCATCATCGGCAGTGCTCAAGCGGATCCTGCTTCATCGCGGCGTACAGGCCTTCGCCCACTACCGCGCCGACAGGGTCTCCTCCAACGCCCAAGCCTGAGCTGTGGAAGCCAGCTGCTCCCTCGCCCAGGCAACGCTCACTCACCGAGTGCCGAGGTCCGATGGTGACCCAGTTGGTGGGTGGGGTCACGAGGCCGGTGCTGCAGGTGTGCTGGTAAGGCAGCGAAGAGCGTCAGCAGCGGCCGCGAGTCGGTGGTGAGATGTGGCGGGCTACGACGCTCTCCCGGCCAGCGGCGCGGATTCAGGGCGCTGCGTGAGCTTCCCGATCGACAACCCCGCCTACGAGCGCCGGGTCGGCCGGCGATGACCGCGCAGCTGGACCCGCTGTTGCGTGTGCACCCACTGTGCATCGTCCTTGTCAGCGTGCTGAAGGTGGTTCGCGTGCCCTGGCGACGTCCGCTGGTGACATCAGCACGTGGATGAGCACCGGCAATGCGCTCGAGGCGTCCTCATCACACGATGGGCTGGAGCGGTCGGTACCGAGCCAGTGGCTCAAGACGATCGGTTGAGCGGCGCTCAGTCGTCGGGGGAGTGTTCACAAGCGTGAAACATGGCTGAACCACGGCCGAAACCGGTATCCATGACTGTATCCAGCGATGGATACGCACACTGCTGAGGCCGCCAACCTGCGCGACCGGGCCTACAACCACCTGCGCGAGCTGCTGATGTCCGGCGCCCTGCCGGTGGGCCGGCGCTTGGTGACCAGCCGCCTGACCGAGGTGGTCGGAGTCTCCCGCACCCCGCTGCGGGAGGCGCTGGTGCGCCTGCACGCCGACGGGCTCATCACCCAAGAGCAGGACGGCTACTACCCAGTCGTCCTGGACCTGCACGAGCTGCGTGACCTGTACGAGCTGCGCATCACGCTGGAGCTGCGCTGCATCGCCCGCGCACTCGAGGACACCACCGTGCAGCACGACATCGCCGCCCTGCACGCCCTGCGCGAACGCTGGCTGGAGCTGAAGGACGAACCGCCCACCCCCGGACCGGACATGGTGCTGCTGGATGAGGACTTCCACGTACGTCTCGCCGCCGCCTCCGGCAACCCCGCACTGACAGAAGCGCTGCGCACCGTCAACAGCCGCATCCGCCTGGTCCGCATGTACGACTACCTGACCGAAGACCGGGTGTGGGCGACCATCACCGAACACCTGGACATCCTCGACCACGTCCTCGCCGACCGCCTGGCCGACGGCCTGCACGCGCTGCACCAGCACGTCGGCGACTCCCTGGACGTGGTGGAGGGACGGGCCAAGCGCGCCCTGACCGCACGCGCCCTGGCCGTCTCCACCACCCGCTGACCCCGCCCCAGGAGGCACCATGTCCGCGCTGAGCGAGTGCACCACCGCCTCTGCAGCACCGGAGCAGCTGCAGGACTCTCCGCTGAACTCCTTGCCGAAAACCATGTCGACCTTGCCCGCCCTGTCCGGCGCGACGCCTTACGCCTGGCCCTACGACGGCGGCATCGACCCGGCCAGGACGGCGCTGCTGTGCATCGACTGGCAGGTCGACTTCTGCGGGCCGGGTGGCTACGTCGATGCCATGGGCTACGACATCCAGCTCACCCGCGCCGGGCTGGGACCCACCGCCCGCGTCCTGCGAGCGGCCCGCACCGCCGGGCTGAAGGTCATCCACACCCGAGAGGGCCACCGCCCCGACCTGGCGGACCTGCCGGCCAACAAGCGGTGGCGCTCCGCGCAGATCGGCGCCGAGATCGGCGCCGCCGGCCCCTGCGGGCGCATCCTGGTGCGCGGGGAACCCGGGTGGCAGATCGTGCCCGAGGTGGCACCCGTCGACGGCGAGCACGTGGTCGACAAACCCGGCAAGGGCGCCTTCTACGCCACCGACCTGGACCTGCTGCTGCGCGCGGGCGGCATCACCCACCTCATCCTGACCGGCATCACCACCGATGTGTGCGTGCACACCACGATGCGCGAGGCCAACGACCGCGGCTACGAGTGCCTGATCCTGTCCGACTGCACCGGGGCCACCGACCCGGCCAACCACGAGGCGGCCCTGCGCATGGTCACCATGCAAGGCGGCGTCTTCGGCGCCGTGGCCACCTCCGAGGACCTCCTCGCCTCGCTGCACACCAGCACGACGACGAGCACCAGGACAGCAATCGGTACGACAGCCGATGCAGCAGTCGGCGCAGCATCCGGTGCGGGGGTCAGCGCGTGAGCCACGAGGCCACCCTGCGACCCAGCGCCTCCCCGAATGGCGCTGCGGACCGCGCGTCTGAAGACATCACCACCCTGGACATGGACTCGTCAGGGGTCGCCTTCCATCGTGTGCGCGCCGCTTACCGGCGCCTCGCGCAGACCGCCGCCGACGGCAGCGCACGCCCCGAAGCGTGGATCACGCTGCGTCCTGAGCAGGACGCCCTCGCCGACGCCGCCGCGGTCGATCGGCGCCTGGCGGCGGGGGAGGAGCTGCCGCTGGCCGGCACCGTCGTCGCCGTCAAGAACAACATCGACGTCGCCGGCATCGCCACCACCTGCGCCGCGCCCTCGCTGCAGCGCATCCCCAGCGAGTCGGCCGTGGCCGTGCAGCGCCTGATCGACGCCGGGGCGGTCGTGCTGGGCACCACCAACATGGACCAGTTCGCCACCGGCCTGGTCGGCACGCGCAGCCCCTACGGGGCGGTGCGCTCGGTGCCGGACGCCACCCGCGTCTCCGGTGGCTCCAGCTCCGGCTCGGCGGTCGTGGTCGCCCTCGGCATCGTCGATGCCGCGCTGGGCACCGACACCGCCGGCTCCGGTCGCGTGCCGGCGGCGCTCAACGGCATCGTCGGTCTCAAGCCCTCCTTGGGGCTGGTGCCGCTGACCGGTGTCGTGCCCGCCGCACCCTCCTTCGACACCATCAGCGTCTTCGCCGCCGACCTGGCCACCGCCGAGCGCTTCACCGCAGTGATCGCCGGCCCCGCTCCCACAGATCCCAGCGTCCGCACCTGGACAGCGGAGGCCCCGCTCGCCGCGCCGCAACGCCCGCGCATCGGCGTTCCCGCCGCTCCGCTGCTCACCCCGCTCAGCCCGGCCCGGGCGGCGGCCTTCGCCGAGGCCGTGCAGCGCGCCCGCGCCGTCGCCGAGGTCGTCGAGGTCGACCTGGAGGCGCTGCTGGAGGCCGGTGCCATGCTCTACGGCGCCGGCCTGGTCGCCGAGCGGGCCGCCGGCTTCGGCAGCCAGGCCGAGCGCGCACCGGAGCTGGACCCCTCGGTGGCCAGTGTCCTGGCCGATGCCCGCTCGGTCAGCGGCGCGGATTACGTGCGCGCCCGCCAGCACCTGGCTCAGCTGCTGCAGCGTGCACGCCAGGCGATGCGCGGGGTGGACCTCATCATGCTGCCCACCGTGACGCAGGCGCCGACGTTGGCGGAGGTCCAGGCCGACCCGCTCGGTGTCAACGCGCGCATGGGCCGCTTCAGCACCTTCGCCAACCTGGCCGACATGTGCGCCCTGGCAGTGCCCTTCGGGCAGGCCGACGGCCTGCCGTGCAGCATCACCTTGGCCGCGGCGGCGATGCACGACGCGCTCATCGTCGACGTCGCCCACCGCCTGCTGCAGGATCAGCGCCCCGAGCAACCGTGGACTCCGCCGGGAGTGGACCTCGTGGTCTTCGGCGCCCACCGCCAGGGTCAGCCGTTGAACCACCAGATCAGCCAGCGCGGCGGGCGCCTGATCGGCCCGGTGCGCACAGCACCCGTGTACCAGATGTTCGCCCTGCCCACGGTGCCGCCCAAACCGGCCGTCGTGCGCAGCACGAGCACCACCGGGGGCACTGCGGGCAGCGCCACCGAAGCCATCACGGGCAGCGCCACCGAGGGCACGACGGGCAGCATCACCGGGGAGCGCTGGCGCCTTCCCCGCGCCGCCGTCGCCGACTTCCTGGCCGACCTGGCCGCGCCGATGAGCATCGGGCGGGTGCAGCTGGAGGACGGCTCCAGCGAGCTGGGCTTCCTCGCCGAAGCCTGCTCGGTGCAGCAAGCGCAAGACATCACCGAGCTCGGTGACTGGCTCACCCACGTGAACCCCTGACGGACCCTGCGCGTCGGCGGTCCCCCTCAGCGGTCCTCCTCAGTGGTTCCCCTGCGCCAGCGGCCCCTCGCACCGGCGGTCCGCTCGCGTCGGCACTTCCCGTGCCCGCCGCTGCCGATGAGCCCGGCCGAACCCGGTTCATCTGCCCCCGGTGACCCGCCTGCTGGACCGGCTGCCTGTTCTGCTTCGCCTCCCCTCGAGAGATTGAAGTCCCATGTCCGCGCATCCTGCTGCCCGCCGGCTCCCGGCTCCCCGGGTCCTCATCCTGGGCATCCAGCACCTGATCGTCATGTACACCGGCTGCGTGACCGTCCCCCTGGTCTTCGGCAGCGCCCTGGGGCTGAGCACCGAGACCATCGGCGTGCTCGTCAACGCCGACCTGCTGGTGGCCGGGCTGGTCACCGTCATCCAGGCACTGGGCATCTCCCGCATCCTCGGGGTGCGCCTGCCCATCGTGGCCGGAGCCTCCTTCACCGCCGTCACCCCGATGATCCTGATCGGGCAGCAGTACGGCCTGCAAGCCGTCTGGGGCGCGATGATCGCCGCCGGGTTGTTCGGCGTGCTCATCGCCGTGCCCTTCTCCCGCATCACGCGCTTCTTCCCCCCGGCGGTGCGCGGGGCAGCGGTGACCATCATCGGTCTCTCGCTCATCGGCACCGCCATCGGGATGATCACCGACGGCGCCTCCAGCATCGGTGGGCGCCTGGCGCTGGCCGGCGCGGTGATCGCCCTGATCGTGGTGCTCATGAGGTTCGGCCGTGGCTTCCTGGCGCAGGCTGCGGTGCTGATCGCCCTGCTGGCCGGTACCGCCGTCGCCGGTGCGCTGTCGATGGCCGACTTCTCCTCGGTCGCCGGCGCCGCCTGGTTCGGGCTGCCGCAGCCCTTCCACTTCGGGGCGCCGACCTTCCCGATCGCCGCGGTGATCTCCATGTGCATCGTGATGCTGGTGATCTTCACCGAGTCCACGGCGTACATGATGTCCGTCGCCGAGATGTCCGGGCAGCGGCTGCGCTCCGGCGACGTGGCGCGCGGTCTGGCCGCCGACGGCCTCTCCGGCGTGCTGGGTGGGGTCTTCACCTCCTTCCCCGACACCGTCTTCGCCCAGAACGTCAGCCTGCTGCAGATGACCGGCGTGCGCAGCCGGCGCGTGGTCACCGTCACCGGGGTGCTGCTGGTGGTCATGGGCCTGCTGCCCAAGCTGGGCGAGGCCGTCGCGAGCCTGCCCACGGTGGTGGTCGGCGCCGTCAGCCTGGTGATGTTCGCCACCGTCGCCGGTGTGGGCATCACCACCTTGTCCACGGTGCGCTACGAGGGTACGCAGAACATGCTCATCGTCTCGCTGTCGCTGGGCATCGGGATGGTGCCGGTCGTCGCTCCCGACCTGTACTCGACCTTCCCCACTACCGTGCAGATCATCGCCGGCGGGGCGATCACCAGCTGCGTCATCGTGGCCTTCGTGCTCAACCTGCTCTTCAACGCCCGCGGCCAGCAGGCGCACCCGGCGCCCGTACCCGCCCAGGCCGCTGCCGCGCCCGCGCTGGAGAGCCTGGAGGGGCAGCGATGAGCGCTTCTTCGACCAGCGTCAGCACCACCACGGGAAGCACCACCACGGAAAGCACCACCACCGGAAGCAGCACCACCGGAAGCAGCACCAACCCCGGCCAGGTCGGAAGCGCAGCAGCCGGTACAGCGGGCGGCTACGGCGTCAACCTGTTGGTGGGCTCCACCGTGAGCCCCGCCGACACCACCCCCGTGCACCTGCTGCAGCAGCACGCCGCCGAGGCCGCCGACATCGTCGCGGTCGTCGGCAAGAGCGAGGGCAACGGCTGCGTCAACGACTTCAGCCGCACCCTGGCCGCGCTCGCCTGGGAGCCGCTGCTGAGCGCGCAGGCCGTCACCGTCTTCTCCGGCGGCACTGAAGGAGTGCTCAGCCCTCACGTCAACCTGCTGGTGCGCGACCAGCAGGTGCACCCCGGCCACGATCGCGGGCTGGTGGCCGCGGCCGGGCGCACCGGCGCCATCGCCCCCGCCGACCTGGGGCGCCTGCCGCAGGTGCACGCCGTGGCCGCCGTGGTGCGCTCGCTCATCGAGCAGCTGGCCGTCAGCGCCGAGGATGTCCACCTCGTGCTCGTCAAGTGCCCGCTGCTGACCAGCGAGCGCATGGCGACGGTGCGGGCCGCAGGTCGGCAGCCGGTCACCGATGACACCTACGAGTCCATGGCCCACTCGCGCGCGGCCAGCTCGCTGGGGATCGCGCTGGCGCTGGGGGAGTGCACCGACGCCGATGTGCTGTCGGCGCTGCAGGGCTCGATGCAGGTGTGGTCCGAGCGGGCCTCCGCCAGCGCGGGAGCCGAGCTGGAGGACTGCCACGTCATGGTCTTGGCCGTCAGCCGCGCCGCTGCCAACCCGTTGCGGGCGGTGCACGGCGCGATGGCCGATGCCATCGACATCGCCTCGGTGCAGCGGCTGCTGGAGGTGGTGCGCGCCGACGGCGGTGAGCTGGTGCAGATCTTCGCCAAGGCTGAAGCCGATCCCAGCGGGCGGGTGCGCGGGCAGCGGCACACGATGCTGACCGATTCCGACATCAACTCCACCCGCCACGCCAGGGCAGCCGTCGGTGGGTTGCTGGCGGCCTTGCGCGGTGATCCTCGCGTCTACGTCTCCGGTGGCGCCGAGCACCAGGGCCCACCCGGTGGTGGCAGCATCACCCTCATCTACCGCGTTCCCGAGCACCGCTGATGCGCCCCGGGCAGCTCGGTGGGCAGCGCTGATGCGCATCGTCCTGGTCCACGGCGCGGCGACCACCTCCCGGGTGTGGCGCTCGGTGATCCCGGCCCTGCAAGAACGCTCGGCGCAGCGCGGTGAGCAGCACGAGGTGCTGGCCGTGACCCGCCCGCAGACCGGCCGGCTGAGCGAGGAGCTCGATGCCTTGCGCTCCGTGAGCGCCGGCGCGTTCCTCGTCGGGGTCAGCGGCGGGGCCACCCTCGGGTGGGCTCTGCTGAGCGAGCAGCTGCGTGATGAGCTGTGCGAGCCCCAGCCTGAGACCCAACCGGAGACCCAGCGTGAGGCCCGGCCTGAGGCCTCGCGGAGGCAGGCGCCGGTGGGTGCGCTCCTGCACGAGCCAGCTGCCGGTTCACTGGCACCGGGCCTGTTGGAGCACGTGCGTCAGGGGCTGCAGGCGCACGGGGTGCAGGGCTTCGGTGAGGCGCTGTACGGGCGGGGGTGGAGCGCGAGCGAGACGGAGATCAGCGAGGACGCCTTGCGGCGCGAATTCGCCATGTTCGGCGCCTTCGAGCCGGCACCCCTGCCCGAGCACGTGCGCCCTGCGGTCCTGCTGACCGTCGGGTCCACTTCCCCTCCGACACGGCACGCTTCGGTGCGCGCGCTGGCGAAGCTGTCGATGGGCGTGCGCTCAGCGGTGCTGCCGTGCGCGCACGCCGCCCACCTGCAGGCACCCGAGGCCCTGGCCGAGCTGGTCCTCGATCACGTCGCACTGGCCGGCGACCTCAGCCGTCGAAGCGGTGCACTATGTCGGCCGGTGAGGCCGTGAGCGATGTCGGCCGGTGAGGCGGTGAGCGATGTCGGCCGTCGAGGAGGCGGCGGCTCGCACTTGCGGACGCGGTGCCGAAAGCTTGATGCCGCCGTAACAGCGGGAAACACCGGCGTAACGTGCTGCTGGCAGTGTGATCACACATCACGGAGGTCAGCACCATGGACAGCAGCGCCGTCACCGTTTCAACGCTCGCCGAGGAGGTGTACGACCGTGTCCGGGCCGGCATCACCAGCGGCACCCTGGCACCAGGCAGCAGACTCTCGATCCGCTCGCTGGCAGAACAGCTCTCGGTCAGCACGATGCCGGTGCGCGAAGCCCTCAAGCGCCTGCAGGCCGAAGGTTTCGTCGTCTTCGAGCGCCGCAGCGTGACCGTGGTCTCCCTCACCGCCGACGAGCTGCACCAGGTTTTCGCCATCCGCCTGCACCTGGAGCAACTGGCCGCCGAGTGGGCGCTGCCACGACTGACACCCGCCGACGTGAGCGAGCTGCGGGCAGTCCTGGAGCAGATGGCCGACGAGCGGTTGGAAACCAGCCGCTGGCGGGCGCTGAACCGCCGCTTCCACCAGCGCTTCTACGAGTGCGCCGCCAGTCCCTACCTGCTGGACCTCATCACCGGCGTCTGGGACCGGGTGGAGCCCTACATGGCCATCTACGCCTCCACCGTGGAGGACTTCAGCGAGGCCCACCGCCAGCACCTGCGCATGCTGCAGCTCATCGAAGCCAAGGACCTGTCGGCGCTGCTCGCCGAGACGCACTGGCACCTGGAACACACCAGCCGCACCGTCGCCGAAGCCCTGGCCGAGGCGCGGCAGGCACCCACCTGAGACCGAACACCCCACGTGCTGCACCACACGTGGAGAACCCCGAGGAGACCGCATGGCCGAGACGCTCGAACACACCGGCTTCGAGGAACTCACCATCGCCCGCTTCCACCAACTGCTGCGCAGCGGCCAGGTCACCAGCGCTGAGCTGACCGCCTGGTACCTGCAGCGCATCGCAGACCTCGACCAGGGCGGTCCGCGCATCAACGCCCTGGTCACCGTCAACACCGCCGCCCTGGCCGAGGCCGAGGAGCTGGATGCCCACTTCGCCCGCACCGGGCAGCTGGTCGGGCCGCTGCACGGGGTGCCCGTCGTCGTCAAGGACCAGGCCGAGACCGCCGGCATCCCCACCGCCTTCGGCTGCTCCCTGTTCGCCGACTACGTGCCCGAACGCGATGCCACCGTCATCACCCGCCTGCGCGCGGCCGGAGCGGTGCTGCTGGGCAAGACGGCGATGTGCGACTTCGCCGCCGGCTGGTTCTCCTTCTCCTCGCGCACCGGCTTCACCCGCAACCCCTACGACCTGCAGCGTGAGACCGGTGGATCCAGCGCCGGCACCGCCGCCGCGCTCGCCGCCAACCTGGCCCTGGTCGGCGTGGGCGAGGACACCGGCGGATCGATCCGGCTGCCGGCCTCCTTCACCAACCTCTTCGGGTTGCGCCCCACCACCGGGCTGGTCAGCCGCACCGGCTTCTCCCCCCTGGTGCACTTCCAGGACACCCCCGGACCGATGGCGCGCACCGTCACCGACGCCGCCGTGGTCCTGGACGTCATCGCCGGCTGGGACGCCCAGGACGAGTACACCGCCCTGGCCGCCGGGCACGAGCACCTCGGCTCCTTCGCCGCAGACCTGCAGGCAAGGGAGTCCACGGCACCTCAGCTGTCCTCCTGGCGCGTCGGCGTCCTCGAGGACGCCTTCGGGCAGGGACCCGAGCACGAGCACACCAACGCGGTCGTGCGCGTGGCCATCGAGCGGATGCGCGCCGAAGGCGTCACCGTCGTGGACGGCCTGCAGCTGGGGAATGTGCAGGAGTGGATCAGCGGCACCTCGCTGTACACCACGCAGTCCAAGCAGGACCTCGCCGACTTCCTGGCCGCCCGGCCCACCGCACCGGCCAAGAGCTGGGAGCAGATCGCCGCCGCCGGCGCCTTCCACCCACTCACCGACCTCGTCGTCGACATCGTCGCCGGACCCGAGGACCCCATGGACGAGCCGGACTACCTGCCGCGCCGCCTGCGCCAGGAGCAGCTGCGCCGCCGGCTGAGCGCCCTGATGGCCGCCGCAGACGTCGACGTGCTGATCTACCCCACGGTGCAGGTGCCGGCCCCCACCCGTGAGGAGCTGGCCGCCAAGCGCTGGACAGCGCTGACCTTCCCCACCAACACGGTCCTGGCCTCGCAGTCCTCGCTGCCGGCGGCCAGCGTGCCGGTGGGCTTCACACCGGCAGGCCTGCCGGTCGGCCTGGAGGTGCTCGCCCCCGTGATGGGCGAGCAGCGGCTGCTGCGCTTCGCCCGCGCCTGGGAGCGCACGGCCGGTGCGCGCCGCGCGCCCCAGCTCGCCGCGGCGGACGGCGAGCCCACCACCGCATCCAGCACTGGATCCGTCACCCATTCCACCGCTGCTGCCGTCACCGTCCCGGCGCCCGCCGCCGGCCTCGAAGCGGCAGCGCTGTGACGCAGACCGCCGCTGAGGCGCCGGCGCAGCACGCGGGGGCCCAGCACACGGGGGCCGAGCACGCGGGGGCTCAGCACGCTGGGGAGCCGGTGAACGCGCCCGCGCCGCGCACCGTGGACGTCAACTGCGACCTCGGGGAGAGCTTCGGCGTCTACCGCTACGGCGCCGACGAGGAGGTGATGCCGCTGATCACCTCGGCCAACGTCGCCTGCGGAGCGCACGCGGGTGATCCCCGTACGATGCGCCAGAGCATCGAGCTGGCCGCCCGGCACGGGGTGGCGGTCGGCGCCCACGTCGGCCTGGCCGATCGGGAGGGTTTCGGCCGGCGCATGATCCCGGTCAGCGCCCAGGAGGTCTACGACCTGTGCCTGGCGCAGATGGGCTCCCTGGAGGCCTTCCTGCGCGCGGCGGGGCAGCCGATGGCGCACCTGAAACCGCACGGAGCCCTGTACATGATGGTCAACGACGCACCCGAGCTCGCCCAGGCGGTGTGCACGGCGGTGACGGACTTCGATCCTGCCCTGGCCATCTACGCCCTGCCCGGCTCCGCCCTGGCCGCAGCCGCCCGCAGCGCCGGGCTGCGGGTGGTCGAGGAGTTCTTCGCCGACCGCCCTTACCACGCCGGCGCGGTGCGTATGTTCGGCTGGAGCCTTCAGGAGATCGGCTCACCGCAGGAAGCAGCCGAGCGCACCCTGCACCAGCTGGCCACCGCCACCTTCGCCGACGTAGGAACGCTGTGCGTGCACAGCGACACCCCGGCCGCCGCCGCCCGCCTGACAGCCCTGCGCCGGCACCTGTCCACCCTCGGCTGGACGGTGTCCGCACCCCAGACTGCACCCCGCACCGCACCGCAGTCCGCGCCCCAGTCCGTGGCGTCAGCCGTCCGAGCGCACCACGCCTGACCTCTTCGGCTGCCCGAACTGGCACCCCGAACGTGCCACGAGTTCTGGCGCCGACCACGATCGCGCCGTCGACCGCGCCCGTGACGGTTCCGTCGACCGCGCCTGCGATCGCGTTCGCGGCCTCAGCCACCCCACTCCGGCCCACTCCACCTCACCCCACCTCACCTGACCCCGTTTCTGGGAGGAACCCACCGTGAGCACCAGCACCCGCGACGGCATGGCCGTCGAGCACCACGGTCTCGAATCCGAGTACGAGCACGAACCCGTCCCCACCTCACGCCGGCGCTCCCTCGGGTCCGTCTCCGCCGTCTGGTTCGGCTTCCCGATGATCATCACCAACGCCATCTTCGGCGGCACGATCGTCTACGGCCTGGGTTTCTGGCGCGGTATGGCCGCCATCGTCGCCGGCAACCTGATCCTCTTCGCCTACGTCGGAGCGCTCAGCTACATCGCCGGACGCACGGGCAAGAACTTCGCCCTCACCGCCGCCGAGACCTTCGGGCGCAAGGGCGCCGCCATCACCGCCGGGTTCCTGTCCACCGTGGTCATCGGCTGGTTCGCCTTCCAGACCGGCTTGACCGGCGCCACCTTGAACACCTCGCTGGGCTGGAACGAGCCGCTGATGATCGCGCTGGCCGGCGTGCTCTACATCGCCGTCACCTTCATCGGCATCCGCGCGCTGACCATCATCGGCCTGGTGGCCGCCCCGCTGTTCGTCGTCCTGGCCATCGTCGCCCTCGTCTTCGCCGCCCGAAACGGTGGCATGTCCAACATCACCTCCTTCCAGGGCGGCGCTGCCGATGCCGGTGTGCTCAGCATCGGTGCGGCCATCACCATCGTCATCGCCGGCTTCGCCGACTCCGGCACGATGACCGCCGACTTCACCCGCTGGTCGCGCACCGGCCGCGAGGCCGTGCTGGCCACCTTCACCGCCTTCCCCGTCGCCAACTTCGTCTCCCTGCTGGTCGGTGGCCTCATCGTCGCCGCCGGCGCAGCCGCCAACCCCGCCGCCAACGGCGGTGACTTCCTGCCGATCCTCACCTCCCACGGCTGGTTGCTGTCGGCGCTGGCGGTGGTGTTCGTCTTCATCAACCTCGGCTCGGTGTGCACGCACTGCCTCTACAACGGCGCCGTCGGCTGGAGCCAGCTGAGCGGTGGTCGCATGCGCGTGCTGACCCTCGTGCTCGGCGGCATCGGCCTGCTGGCCGCCCTGGCGGGGGTGTGGAGCCACTTCGCCGCCTGGTTGAACCTGCTGGGCATCTTCGTGCCCCCCATCGGCGCGGTGCTCATCCTCGACCAGCTGCTGCTGCGCCGCTCCGCCGGCCGGCCGGTCAGCTCCTTCCGGGTGCGTCCCTTCCTCGCCTGGGCCATCGGCTCGCTGGGCGCGGCGCTGGTGCACTACCAGGCCCCCCACCTGTCGGAGGCCATCGCCGGCATCGTCATCGGCGCCCTCGCCTACACCGTGCTGGAGGTCCTCACCGGGCGTCGCGAGCCCCTGGCCGAGTCGGCGGGCGCCCCGCTGGTCAGCCCCCGCGCCCCTCACACCCCGGCTTCCCACACTCCGGCCTCCCAGACTCCGGCCAGTGACGTGAGGGCGGGCGAGGCCCCGTGAGCGCCACCACCACCCAGCCCACCCAACCTGCTCAGCTGGGCGGAGCGAGCGAGCTCACCCGGCTGCCCGCCACCCACCTCGCCCGCATGGTGCGTGAGGGCAGCATCAGCGCAGCCGAGGTCACCGAGGCCGCCCTCGCGCAGGTGCAGGCCCTGGATGGCACTCTGCACGCCTTCGTGGAGCTGACCGCCGACGCCGCCCGCCAGCAGGCCGCCGCCGTGGACGCAGCCATCGCCCGCGGCGAGCAGGTCGGCCCGCTGGCCGGTGTCCCGCTGGCGGTCAAGGACCTCATCGCCACCAGGGGAGTGCGCAACCGCAACGGCTCACCGGCCTACCTGCACTTCGTGCCCGAGGAGGACGACATCGTCGTCGAACGGGTGCGCGCCGCCGGCGCGGTGCTGCTGGGGCAGACCACCGTGCCCGAGTTCGGCTACAGCGCCGTCGGCCACAGCCCCGTCAGCCCCACCGCACGCAACCCGTGGAACCCGCAACTGACACCGGGCGGCTCCAGCGCCGGCTCGGCCATCGCCGTGGCCACCGGGATGGCGCCGCTGGCCTTCGGCAGCGACGGCGGCGGCTCCATCCGCATCCCCGCCGCCCACTGCGGCATCTACGGGATGAAGGCATCCATGGGACGGGTGCCGCTGTACCCGGGCACCCGCGACGAGCGCTACCCCGGCATCTCCAGCTGGGAGAGCCTGGAGCACGTCGGCCCGCTGACCCGCACCGTGGCCGACGCCGCCCTGATGCTCTCGGTGATCGCCGGACCCGACCCGCGCGATCGACACTCCATCCCCTGCACCGACGTCGACTGGATCACCGCCGCCAGCGACGGGCAGACCAGCGATGCAAGGGTCACCGACGGGGTGGCGGGCCTGCGGATCGCCTACAGCCCCGACCTGGGCCACCTGGCCGTCGATCCCCAGGTGCGGGCGGTCGTCGAACGCGCCGTGGGCATCTTCGAGGACCTCGGCGCTCACGTGGAGCAGGCCAGCCCCGACCTCGGCGACCTCGGTGACGCCTTCTGGACCATGGTCGCCAGCGAGTCCGACCTGCGCGGCATGCGCGCCCTCGCCGATCAGCACCCGGACATGTCCCCGCACCTGCTGGCGCTGCTGCGCCGGCCCTGGAGCGCCGAGGACTTCACCGACGCCCTGATCACCCGCAAGCGGGTGGTCAACCGCATGTGGCGCTTCATGGCTGGCTACGACCTGCTGCTCACCCCCACCTTGGCCGTTGCACCTTTCGGCCTGGGCGTGCAGGGCCCCACCCAGATCGACGGCAGGCAGGTGCCCGACAACGCCTGGCTGGGCTTCGTGAACCCGATGAACATGACCGGGCAGCCCGCGGCCAGCATCCCCGCCGGCTTCACCGACGACGGGCTGCCGGTAGGGCTGCAGATCGTCGGCCGCCACCTGGCCGATGCCAGCGTGCTGCGCGCTTCGGCGGCCTTCGAGGCCGCCGCTCCGTGGGCGCAGCACTGGCCCACCCTCGCCGCCGCCACCACCCAGTCGTGACTCCAACCATGGCGCCGGTGTCGAGGCGCCGGTGTTGAGATGCCGGCAGTGAGGCATGGAGGAGGCTGGTGGCCGCGGCGCGCCGACTCCGCCACGCCGTGCACCAGCTCCCACGAGCAAGGAGTGACCCGATGAAAGGACTCACGTGAGCGGACTGGATGGTCTCAACCCCTCGCCCGGTGCCCTTGTGCTGGGCATGGTGCAAGCTCGCATCCCCGTCATCCGTGAGAGCGCGGACCTGAAGGCGCAGGCCGAGCACCTGGCGGACCTGCTGCGCCGGGCCAAGCGCGGGATGCCCACCTTGGACCTGGTCGTCTTCCCCGAGTACAGCCTCAACGGCCTGGACCCGCAGACCTTCCTCCAGGACTCCCTGCTGGTCGACCTGGAAGGCCCGGAAATGGCCACCCTGCGCGCAGCCTGCGCCGAGGCCGGGGTGTGGGGCTGCTTCTCGCTGATGGAGCGCAACCCCGACGGCGCCCCGTGGAACGCCGGCATCGTCGTCGACGACAGCGGGCAGGTGCAGTTGTACTACCGCAAGCTGCACCCGTGGGTGCCCATGGAGCCCTGGGCCCCCGGCGACCTGGGCATCCCCGTGTGCGATGGGCCCGCCGGCTCCAAGCTGGCCCTGATCATCTGCCACGACGGGATGCTGCCCGAAGTGGCCCGGGAGGCTGCCTATCGCGGAGCCAACGTCATCCTGCGCACCGCCGGGTACACCTACCCCATCGCCCAGTCCTGGCGCATCACCAACCAGTCCAACGCCTTCCACAACCTGGCCTACACCGTCTCGGTGTGCATGGCCGGCCCCGACCCCAACGGCGTCTGGTCCCAGGGCGCGGCGATGGTGTGCGACATCGACGGCACCGTCCTCGTCGAAGGCGATGGAACCCCCGACCGCCTGGTGACCGCCGAGGTCGTGCCCTCGCGCGCCGACGACGCCCGCCGCGGCTGGGGGGTGGAGAACAACATCTACCAGCTGGGTCACCGCGGCTACGTCGCCCTCGAAGGCGGCGCCCGCGACAACCCCTACACCTGGGTGCGGGACCTGGCCGCGGGCTCCTACCGCGTGCCGTGGGAGGAGGAGGTCGTGCACGTGGACGGCACCCGCGCCGGCTGGCCGGTGCCTGAGCAGGTGCGCTCACGCGCTCAGCCCGGCGCCGGCTCCGGGCCTGCGCCCACCGGCCCCAGCGGCGGCTGACGCAGGTCGGCAGGGGGCGGGGGCTCCTCCAGGCCCCCCATACAGGTCCTCGTGCAGGTGCCCACCAGCTCACGGGCGGGCACCTGCACAGGCACCTGCACACGAGCGTGCACCAGCGGCCAGCGGCCGGCCAGCGTTCACACGGTGCGGATCAGCTTCTTGTTGGCGAACTCATCCACGCCGTAGCGACCCAGTTCGCGGCCGAAGCCGGATCGCTTGACGCCGCCGAAGGGCAGCTCCGGAGCGTCCAGCAGCACGCCGTTGACGAAGACCATCCCGACCTCCAGCGCGTCGGCCACACGGGCCGCCTGGGCCGGGTCGGTGCTGAAGACGTAGGAGCCCAACCCGTACGGGGTGTCGTTGGCCACCGCGATGGCCTCCTGCTCGTCGTGGACGCGGAAGATCATGGCCACCGGCCCGAACAGCTCCTCGCGGTAGGCCTGCGAGTCCACAGTGACACCGATGAGCAGGCCGGCGGGGAAGCGAGCGCCCTCGCGCTCGCCGGTGCTGCGCAGCTGCGCGCCCTGGGCCACCGCGCGATCGACCTGCTCCTGAAGCCGCGTCGCCGCCTGCAGGGAGGACAGGGGCGCCAGCTGTGCGGCGGCGGCCGGCAGCCGCTCGTGCAGCGCGGCTACGAAGGCGTCGTACAGCTCGTCGATGACGATGAACCGCTTGGCGGCGTTGCACGCTTGTCCGGTGTTGTCCAGCCGGGCGGCGATCGCCGCATCGACGGTGGCCTGCAGGTCCTCGGTGCTCAGCAGGATGAAGGGGTCGGAGCCGCCGAGCTCGAGGACGACCTTCTTCAGGTGACGCCCGGCGATCTCGGCGACGGCGGCTCCGGCCCGCTCGGAGCCGGTGAGCGAGACGCCTCGCACCCGGGGGTCGGCGATCAGCTGGGCGACCTGCTCCTCGCTGGCGTAGAGGTTGACGTAGGCCCCTGCCGGGGCGCCGGCCTGCTCGAAGATGGACTGCAGGGCCGCGGCCGACTCCGGGCACTGCGGAGCGTGCTTGAGGAGAACGGTGTTGCCCAGCAGCAGGTTCGGCGCGGCGAAGCGGGCCACCTGGTAGTAGGGGTAGTTCCACGGCATGATTCCCAGGATCACCCCGATCGGGGCACGCCGCACGAACGCCGTACCGGAACCAGACAGCAGCTCGATCGGCTCGTCGGCCAGCAGGGACTCGGCGTGCTCGGCGTGGAAGTCGTAGATGGCGGTGCAGAAGTCGACTTCGCCCAGGGCGTCGTCGTAAGCCTTCCCCATCTCCCGGCCGATGATGCGGGCCAGCTCATCACGGCGCTCCTGGTGAGCGCGCGCCACCTGGCGCAGCACCTGAGCGCGCTCGCTGAGCGGGATGCGCGACCACGCCCGTTGCGCGTGGGCGGCGTCGGCGGCGGCGCGCTCGACCTGCTCGGCGCTGGCCGTCGGGAAGCGAGCGAGAACCTCGCCGGTGGCGGGGTCGGTGACGGCGTAGGTGGTCATGCAGCTCCCTCATCCTTCGGTGCAGCTGGTTCGGTGCAGCTGGTTCGGTGCAGCGGTTCAGGCGTGGATGATCACGGTGCGCAGACCGCGCGCGGCTCGCAGGTCCTCCAGTGCGCAGTCGATCTCCTCCAGGCAGGCGCGCCGACCGATGAGTTGATCCAGCGGCAGAGTGCCGGCCAGGTAGGCGCGGGCCAGGCGGGGGAAGTCGACCTGGGCGATGGAGGAGCCGTAGTTGCAGCCCAGGATGCGCTTGGCGGAGTCGGCCAGGTCGAAGGGGCGGATGCGCACCGTCGTGTCGTAGGCGGTCATGCCCACCAGCACTGCGGCGCCGCCGGGTGCGACCAGGTCAGGCAGCGCCTCGATGGTGGCGGCCCGCCCGATGGCCTCGAAGGCGTAGTCGGCGCCGCGTCCGGTGATCTCGCGCACCCGGGCTGGCAGATCCTCGACGTCGCCGCGCACCAGGTGCGTGGCGCCGAAGCGCTGCGCGGTGTCCAGCCGCTCCTGCGACAGGTCCACCGCGATGATCGGGCCTGCGCCCACCAGCCGCAAGCCCATGATCGCGGCCAGTCCCACACCGCCGCAGCCGACGACGACGGCCGACTGCCCCGGCCGCACCCCCGCGGTGTTGGTGACCGAGCCCACACCGGTGGCCACCGAGCAGCCGATGAGCGCAGCCACCTCGTGCGGCACCTGCTCGGGAATGGCGACCACCGCGGACTCGCCGACCACGACCTCCGGCGCGAAGGCACCCACCCCCAGGAAGGGGGCGATCACCTGTCCGTCCGCGCCTGACAGTGGGCTGGATCCGTCCGGTAGGCGGTTGTCCAGGGAGCGGGTGCGCGCGCAGGTCCACGCCCGCCCCTGCAGGCAGTCGCTGCAGCGCCGGCACGGGGCGAACCAGGACAGGACCACGTGGTCACCGACCCGCACATCGCTGACGTCCGCGCCGACCTCGGTGACCACGCCGGCGCCTTCGTGGCCGAGGATGAGGGGCTCCTCGGTGGGCCAGTCGCCGTCGACGACGTGCAGGTCGGAGTGGCAGACGCCACTGGCCTTGACGGCCACGCGCACGTGGGTTGGCGCCAGGGCGGCGCTGGTGCTGACCTCTCGCAGGGCGATGCTGTTGGAGCCTGGCTCCAGCAGCGCTGCCGTCATCGTGGGCATCGGGTGATGCTTCCTTCGCTGTCGCGGTTGGATCTGCTGGCCGAGGGCGCGCTGGTGGGGCGGTCCGCTCGGCTCACTGGGCGGGGTCGACATCGGCCAGCAGTTCGTCGCTGTGGGCGATGGCCGAGCGTTCGGTGGCCACGTCCAGGCGGCGGGTGAGCAGCAGGTACAGCACTCCCGGAACGGCCAGTCCGACCACGACTGCCAGGTCGACACCACCCAGGGCCTCGGCGGTGGGGCCGCTGTAGAAGCCGGCCACGGAGATGAACGGGATCTCGGCGAGGATGCCGACGGCGTAGGCGATCAGCCCCCGGATCCCCCAGCGCCCGTAGATGCCGTCGGGGGTGAACAGGTCGGCGATGGCGTAGTGACCGCGGCGCACGAAGAAGTAGTCGACGAGGTTTACCGCGGTCCAGGGAGCCAGCAGGTACAGCATCACCAGCAGCGCGGTGTTCAGCGCCTCGCTGGCGTCGCTGAGCCCCACCCCAACCACCGTCCAGACCACGGCCAGCACCAGGATCCCGGCGATGCGCACACCGCGGGTGCGCGGCACCGGGCGCACCGCGTCGATGGCGGTGATCAGGGAGAGCATGCCGCTGTAGGCGTTCAAGCCCATCGTGGCCACCAGGGCCAGCACAGCCAGGACGGCCAGGATGCTGCCCAGGGAAGGGAAGACGGCGTTGCCGGCGTCGTGGATGCCGACGAGGGCGTCGCTGACCCCCAGTGAGGTGGCGAACCAGGCGCCGAGCGGGATCAGCCAGGCCGGGGAGGCGGCGGCGCCCCAGAACACCGAGGCGATGATCTTGACGGGGGCGGTGTCCTCGGGCAGGTAGCGCGAGTAGTCCGACACGTAGGGCGCGTAGGTGATGTTGTAGCTGGCGGCGGCGGTGAACATGATGATGAACCCGGTGGTGTTGTAGCCGCCGTCCGCCGCTGCCGGCGATCCGCCGGCCGCTCCGGTGAGCACACCGATCGTCAGGATGACCCAGAAGGGCAGCGAGATCCAGAACAGCACCTTGAAGGTGGTGTGCAGCCAGTCGTGGCCGTAGATGGCCAGCACGGTGGCGATGAGGCTGATGACGACGCCGACGAGCACCGGGTTCCAGCCGAAGATGCCCTGCAGTCCCTCACCGATGATGACGGTGTCGACGATGTTGAAGGCTACGAAGGTGACCAACGAGCCGATCAGGGGCACCAGGACACCGCTGTAGCCGAACTGGGCGCGTGACTGGATCATCTGCGGCAGGCCGAGCCGGGCGCCCTGGGTGGCGTGGAAGGCCATGAAGAAGGTGCCGAAGAGGATGCCGGCGATGCCGGCGGTGGCGGTCCAGCCCAGCGAGAGTCCCACCGCGGGACCGATGAGGCCGATGGCGACGGTGAAGGGCTGGAAGTTGCCCAGGAACCAGAACGGGCCCTGCAGCCACACCTTGCCGTGCCGCTCAGCGGTGGGCACCCAGTCCAGCGAGCGGGTCTCGATGGCCGAGGAGCGCTCCCCGCCAGGGGCCGTGGGGGTGCTCGCACCGGTTCGAACGGGCCTGCTGGAGGAGTCGGAGGTGGATCCGGCGGGGGAGCCGGGGGGTGGTGCAGGAGTGGTCATGAGCGCTCCTGGGGTGCAGGGGCCGGCGCGCACGCCGAGTGGGCGAGCGCAGAGCGTCCTTGATCGGTTCCGGTTCGGGGGCCCGAGCCGGGCCCTCACGGTCCCGCGTGGCCACTCGCCAGTCAACCCTTGTTTCATGAGACGTACCGGATGTAGCAAGAACGTAACGTGAGCCTGCACCGCTGTCAGCGTGCAGCGATCTTCGTTGACCTAGGCACCCTGCACCTGCCCGTGCAGAGGAGACGCATCGAGCAACTACTGTTTTCCGGTGATCAACGCTGCTACCGTGCCCGAACGGCTCGCGGACAGGGCCGATGCGACCAGCACCGCCAGCACGGCCAGCACGGCCGGGCGGTTGGCGGGCACGGTCCGCACGGCGAGGAAGGGGTGTGTGATGACGGCAGACGGGGTCCTGGCGAGCGCTGCGGAGCAGGAGGCGCACGTGCACGAGCTCGCCCGCCGGCTCGTGGCCGCCTTCGGCGCCGGCGACCTGCGGACGTACTTCGCGTGCTTCGCCGACGACGCCTCCTTCGCCTTCCACACCAGCCCCGAGGTCCTCACCTCGGCGCAGGCCTACCGCGAGGCGTGGGAGGAGTGGGTGCGCACGGACGGCTTCACCGTGCTGGAGTGCCACACCAGCGAACAGCACTGGCAGGTGTGGGAGAACGCCGCGGTCCTGGTACACCGCGTGGCGACGACGGTGCGCGCGGCAGGAACGGTCTCGACCCTGGATGAGCGCGAGACGATCGTCTTCCAGCGACAGACTCAGGGGTGGCGGGCAGTGCACGAGCACCTGTCCGTGCATCCGAGCGCGGCGCAGAGCTGCTGATGCGGCCGGTCAGCGCAGCCTCTGACGATGACGCTGAGGTGCGCATCGGCGCACGCCTGCGGGCGGTGCGCGCCGCCCGACGGATGACGATGGAAGAGGTCGCCGCCGCCGCCGAGGTCACCAAGGGCTTCCTGTCCCGCCTCGAGCGCGATCAGGCCAACGCCTCCGTCGCGGTCCTGGTGCGCATCTGCAAGGTGCTGCAGCTGCCGGTGGGTGCGCTCTTCGAGCCGGCACCGGCAGGTCAGGTGCTGCGCCGCGCCGACTACCCGCCCATCAGCTTCGGTGGCCACGCCCTTCGTGAGCACCTGCTGACTCCCCGAGGTGAGCAGCGTCTGGCGGCCATCCTCAGTGAGATCGAACCCGGCGGCGGTGGAGGCGCAGAGCCGTACGCACTGCCTGCAGACGTCGAGTTCTGCTTCGTGCTCTCCGGAACCCTCGAGCTGACCTTTCCCCACATCAGCGAGCCTGTCGTCCTCGGCGAGGGCGACACCTTCACCTTCGATCCCGGCGAGCTGCACACCTTCAGCGCCGGCGGGCAGGGAGCACGGGTCCTGTGGGTGATCAGCCCCGGGCTGCTCGGCCATGTACGCGGCGCACCATGAACCCGAAGCCTCGCGACCGGCCGCCGAGCTGACCGTCTGCACCGGAGCACCCCCTTCAAACTGGGTCAGCTTAGCTCAGCTCCGGTCAGCTCCGGTCAGGTCAGGCCAGGTTGCGCAGCAGGGTGCCGGGGCCCTGCAACTGCAGGGCCTGCGGTGCCTGCTCGCGCTCGCCCAGCACGGTGAAGGTGTCCAAGCGCCGGTGATCGCCGAGGACGGCGGGGGAACGGCGCAGCTGGGGATCGCGCAGATCGAGGTCTTCCGCCAGCAACACCCGTCCCTGCAGGCGGGCACGGGTGCGCAGCAGCACCGCGCCGCCGCTCTCGCCGCTGCGCCCGAGCACCAGCTGCTCGCGCAGTCGGGCGACGGCACCGGCGGCCAAGTCGATGTGCGTGCTGCGCTGGAGGTGGGCACCGTCGGCGATGATGAGCGGTTCGGCGTTCCAGCGCAGGCGGGCACCGGCCGCCAGATCGATCCGGGTGCTCCAAATGGCCGGGGGCCCACCGCGGCCGTCGTAGGCCACGGTGGCTGCCACCTCCACCAGCTCCAAGGTGCACCCTGCACCGACGTGTACATGCAGCACGACCAGATCACCGGCCAGCAGCAGCGCCCGGGCTCCGACCAGCGCGATGCGCACGCTGCGCCCGTCGGCGCTGCGTTGCAGCAGCTTGGGCGCGAACGCCCCCGAACGCAGCTCGAGGCCGCCGGCGTCGACACCGACGCGCGTCACATCGGCGCTGGCATGAGCGCTGGCATCGGCGCTGGCGGCGGTGCTGTCACAGGTGCCCTCGCGAGTGGATTCGGCAGCAGTGCCTCCTGCGACACCACGGGAGGTGGCTGCACTCGGCGCGGTTGTGGGCAGCGCGGTTGTGGGCGGCGCGCTGCGGTGCGCAGCGGCCACGGCGGCGGTGGTGAAGCTCATGTCCCTCACGCGTGGCTGTGCACGGTCCCGTCGGCGTGGAAGTGAGGTGCCATCGGGCCCGGGTCGACCGGCTCGTGGCGGCCGCTGCGGAAGTGCTCCAGCATCCCCAGCAGCCAGGCGACCAGGTGGTCGATGGAGTGCCGGTCGGTGCGCGAGAGGGCGATGACAGGTTGCCCGTCGCGGGCGGCGGAGGCGTCGGCGTGCATGCGCTGCACGTCCACGCCCACGTGGGGGGCGAGGTCGGTCTTGTTGACGATCAGCAGGTCGGCGCGCGCGATGCCGGGTCCGCCCTTGCGGGCCACATCCCCACCACCGGCCACGTCCAGCACGAAGATCTGAGCATCCACCAGGGCCGGGGAGAAGGTTGCGGTGAGGTTGTCGCCACCGGATTCGACCAGCACCACATCCAGTGGCGCGAAGTCGGCTTCCAAGTCCTCGACGGCCAGCAGGTTGGCGGTGACGTCGTCGCGGATGGCCGTGTGCGGGCAGGCGCCGGTCTCCACCGCGCGGATGCGCTCGGGGTCCAGCACGCCGGCCGAGCGCAGAAAACGAGCGTCCTCGTCGGTGTAGATGTCGTTGGTGATCACGCCCAGTCGCAGCCGGGTGGACAGCTCCCGGCAGATCAGCGCGATGAGCGAACTCTTGCCGGTGCCGACAGGGCCGGCCACACCGAGGCGGAAGGAGCGGGTGGCAGTGGTCTCAGGCATGGAACAACCTCATCGTGGTGGTGGCGTGCAGCAAGGAGTGCTGCTCGCTCAGTGGGGCTCCGGCGGCGGGGATGTCGTCGGGGTCGGTCAACGCGGCCAGGTCGGTGACCAGGCCCATGGCCATCTGGTGAGCGGCCAACGTCCAGGTGACGGTGTCCACAGGATCGGTGGGCAGCAGCTTCAACGCGGCGGCCCCGATCGTGGCGGCCTCATCGTGCAGGCACAAGCGGACCAGGCGCGCAGCGTCCAGCCCGGCGAGGGCGGCCAGCGCGCCCAGCACCAGCGGTCGCGGTGGGGTGCGCCCCAGGCCCAGCCACAGCGGATGGGGCCAGACCCGGCCCGCCATGCGCAGGTACCCGCGTCCCAAGGTGCGCGAGGCCTCGCGAAGCGGCGCGCTGGGGGTGCGCGCGGCCCAGGCCTCCTCCACCACCGCCAGGTGCAGGCCAGCCAGCACGTGGTGGCGGGCCACCACCGCGGTCGCGGCCTCGACGGCCGCGACCGTGCACAACCGTCCGTGCAGGTAGGCCGGAACGTCGGTGGTGCGCACGCCGCCGTGCACGACAGCCGGCTCCAACCCGGCGGACTGGGTGTGCGCGCCCACCGGCAGGCGGGCATCGGCCAGCAGCGCCAGCAACAGGTCTGGATCGGCAACCACCGACCCGCTTCTCATCACCTCGTCCGCTGCTACCGCCGTCATCGGCACGTCGCCTCCTGCCGCGCAACGGGCATCGGAGGGGGGAGCAGGTTCGGGTGTCGAGACGGGTGTCGAGGCGCTCATCAGAACAGCTGGTAGCGCTGGGTCAGCGGCAGTTCGGTGGCCGGTGCGGGCTCGACCAGGTCGCCGTCGATGGTGATGGCGAAGGTCTCCGGGTCCACCTCGATGCTCGGCAGGGCGTCGTTGTGCACCATCTGCGCCTTGCCGACCGCGCGCGTCTCCCGCACCGCCTCCAGCCGCCGGCGCAGCCCCAGCCGCCCGGCCAGACCATCGGCCAGCGCCGCCGGGGAGACGAAGGAGACCGACACGTCCGCGCCGACCGGGTGCATCAGCGCCGGGCGCAGCAGCACCGGCTGCGGAGTGGGAATGGAGGCGTTCGGATCACCCAACGCCCCCAGCACCAGCGCCCCGCCCTTGAGGACCACCGAGGGCCGCACGCCGAAGAAGGCCGGCTCCCACAGCACCAGATCGGCCATCTTGCCGACCTCCACCGAGCCGAGCAGGTGCTCGATGCCGTGCGCGATGGCCGGGTTGATCGTGTACTTGGCCACGTAGCGGCGGGCGCGCTCGTTGTCCGCCGGTTGGCTGGCGCCCAGGGGTCCGCGGCGGTGCTTCATCACGTGCGCGACCTGCCAGGTGCGGGTGATGACCTCCCCGATGCGGCCCATCGCCTGCGCGTCGGAGGAGGTGATGGACAGCGCCCCGATGTCGTGCAGCACGTCCTCGGCGGCGATCGTGGTGGCGCGGATGCGCGACTCGGCGAAGGCGAGATCCTCGGGCACGGCAGGGTTGAGGTGGTGGCAGACCAGCAGCATGTCCAGGTGCTCGGGCACCGTGTTCACCGTGTGCGGCAGCGTCGGGTTCGTCGAGCCGGGGATCACGTGCGGCAGGCCGGCGACGGTGATGATGTCGGGCGCGTGCCCACCACCGGCGCCTTCGGTGTGGAAGGCGTGAATGGAGCGCCCGGCGATCGCGGCGATGGTGGAGTCGACGTAGCCGGCCTCGTTGAGCGAGTCCGAGTGCAGCGCCACCTGCAGCCCGAACTCCTGCGCTGCGCGCAGTGCGGCGTCGATGGCGGCGGGGGTGGAGCCCCAGTCCTCGTGCACCTTGTAGCCGGCCGCTCCAGCCAGGGCCTGCTCGGCCAGTCCCTCGGCGCTGACGGTGTTGCCCTTGCCCAGCAGCAGCACGTTCACCGGCAGGGCGTCCAGAGCACGGTGGACCTGGGTCAGGTGCCAGGCGCCGGGGGTGACGGTGGTGGCCTTGGTGCCCTCGCTGGGGCCGGTGCCGCCGCCGGCGATGGTGGTGATGCCTGCCGCGAGCGCTTCGTGCACCTGCGATGGGGAGATCAGGTGCACGTGGGTGTCGATGCCGCCAGCGGTCAGGATGCGTCCCTCGCCGGAGATGACGTCGGTGGAGGGGCCGATGCACAGGTCGGGGTGGACACCGTCGGCGATGTCGGGGTTGCCGGCGCGGCCGATGGCGCTGATCACTCCGTCGCGCAGGCCGACGTCGGCGCGGTAGACGCCGGTGTGGTCCAGCACGATGGCGTTGGTGATGACGGTGTCGGGGGCGCCACCGGAGCGGGTGGTGGTGCCCTGGGCCATGGACTCGCGGATCGACTTGCCGCCGCCGAAGACGGCCTCCTCACCGCCGGCGGTGAGGTCTTCGGTGATCTCGATCCACAAGTCGGTGTCGCCCAGGCGCACCTGGTCCCCGGTGGTGGGTCCGTACAGCGCGGCGTAGGCAGCGCGGTCGATCTCAACCATCGAGAGAGCCTCCTTCCCCTAGGGCCGAGCGGTCGATCCGCAGGCCGGGCACGCGCCGCTGCCCGCGCAGCGCGACGGCAGCGACGCTGCGGGCCACGCCCGGCTCGAAGCGGACCGACGTGCCGGCCGGCACGTCGAGGCGGAAGCCGTGCGCGGCTGCCCGGTCGAAGACCAGGGCCGGGTTGGCGTCGGGCAGGTGCAGGTGCGAGCCGATCTGCACGGGGCGGTCCCCGGTGTTCTCCACCTGCAGCTCCAGGCGCTCGGCGGCGGTGCGGTCGGCGTTGAGGGTGATGGTGCCCGCTCGTACCCGCACCGCACCGGGTGCCTCGTCTGCCTCGGGTGCCTCAGACGCTTGCGCTGCGTCAGGTGCCGACCCTGTGTCGGGCGCCGGCGCTGTCTTCGGTGCCTCGGGTGCCGCGTGCGCATCCGGGTGCCCCGGCTCACCGGTGGGCCCCTGGACCGGGTGGTGCAACGTCACCAGCTTGCGCCCGTCGGGGAAGGTGGCCTCCACCTGTACGTCGTGGAGCATCTCCGCCACCCCGGGCATCACCTGCTCACGGGTCAGCACGTGGCGGCCCGACTCCATGAGGTCGGCCACCAGCGCCCCCTCGCGGGCACGCTCGACCACCCAGGTGGACAGCAGCGCCACCGCCTCGGGGTGGTTCAACCTGACCCCGCGGGCCAGGCGGTCGCGGGCGACCATGCCCGCGACGGCCATGAGCAGCTTCTCGGTATCGGCAGGACTCAAGTGCACCGCCGGTCACCTCCTTCCCTCTCGCTCCGCCCGATACGCATACCGGACGTTCTCACTGCTCGATGTCCGCAGTGCTGGATGACCTCAGCGCTGCATCCTTTCAGCGCCAGCGGCCCCAGCGCTGCACGCTCTCAGCACCGGAAGGACTCCGCGCCGCATGCTTGCAGATGCCGGCCGCTCAGCGTTGTGCGGGCAGGACGTGGTCGGCGACCTTGTCCGTGCTCAGGCACAGGGAGCACACCACGTCATCATGCGTCTGGCACGCCGCCACGTCGGGGCGCTCGAAGCCCTGCCGGCACACGTGGCAGGTCAGCACCTGCCCGGAGGGGTTGCCCGCGGCATCGAACATCGGCAGCGTCAGCCCGTCGTCGTCGCGGCGCAAGTAGTACTTGCCGCGCGTCGCGATCGCCAGCACCGGCGGGCAGACGATGGCCAGCACCACCGCCACGACCGGGGAGTACGGCTGCAGCGCCTGGCCGAAGCCGCCGAAGAAGACCACGATCGACAGGCCCGCCGACAGCAGCACCGAGACGAAGCCGACGGGGTTGACCGGGTACAGCATGCCCCGGCGGAACTCCGCGACCGGCGGGGAGATCTTCAGCAGGTGCTTGTTGACGACGATGTCGGTGGCGACGGTGATCACCCAGGCCATCGCGCAGTTTGCGTAGAAGCCGAGGATCGTGTTGAGGAAGTCGAACATGTTCGCCTCCATCAGCGTCAATGCGATGGCCAGGTTGACGGCGACGAAGACGATGCGGCCAGGGTAGTGCTTGGTGACACGGGTGAAGGAGTTCGTCCACGCCAACGAGCCGGAGTAGGCGTTGGTGACGTTGATCTTGATCTGGCTGATGACGACGAGGACGACGGCCAGCGTCATGGCCAGCCAGCCCGGCATCATCTCCTCGTAGACGCCGAGGAACTGGTGCACCGGCTCGTTGGCGGTGGCCGCTGCCTGCGGGTCCAGGGAGGCGATGAGGTAGACGGCCAGGAACAGGCCCACGGCCTGCTTGATGGCCCCGAAGACGACCCAGCCGGGGCCGGCCAGCACCACCGCGCTCCACCAGGCGCGACGGTTGGCGGCGGTGCGCGGCGGCATGAAGCGCAGGTAGTCGATCTGCTCGGCGATCTGAGCCATCAGCGACAAGCACACCCCCGCGGCCAGCAACACCGATGCGGTGCTCACCGAGCTGCCCGAGCCGTCCTGGCCGGTGTAGGCGAAGAAGCTCCCCACGGAGTCGGGGTGGCTGAGCACCAGATACGCGAAGGGAATCACCATGAGCAGCAGCCACAGCGGCGTCGTCCACACCTGCAGCTTCGAGAGCGCCTTCATGCCGTACACGACCAATGGGATGACGATGAGGGTGGAGAGCGCGTAGCCGAGCCAGCGCGGGATCCCCAGACCCAGCTCCAGACCCTGGGCCATGATGGAGCCCTCGAGGGCGAAAAAGATGCAGGTGAACGTGGCGAAGATGACGTTGGTGAGCACCGAGCCGTAGTAGCCGAAGCCGGAACCGCGGGTGATCAGGTCCAGGTCGATGTTGTAGCGGGCTGCGTAGTAGGCCAGCGGAAAACCGCTGATGAAGATGATGGCGGCGGCCAGCGCGATGCCCAGCAGGGCGTTGGTGGTGCCGTGGGCGATGCCGATGTTGGCGCCGATGGAGAAGTCGGCAAGGTAGGCGATGCCACCCAGGGCAGAGGTCGCCACGACACCAGGCGTCCAGCGGCGGTAGCTGCGCGGGGCGAAGCGCAGGGTGTAGTCCTCCAGCGTCTCCGACGTCGCCGCCGCGCCATGCGTGGAGGTACTGGCAGGCGGAGGTGCGCCGGTGGTGTCCTGGGTCATCACTGTCCTCCGGGAAGGCCGCCCAATCGCTTCCAGGTGGAAGCATTCTCGAACCTACGGTGACGCGACGACTACGGTCAACACTGCCAGTCTGCAAAATGCATTGCGCTGCAGCGGCAATGCAAAATTGACACGCTGGAAAGAAACACGAAACACCTCGGAAACCTGGCCTGCCACCCAACCGCACGCACCGCTAGAGGCGGGCGATGGTGCTCCAGTTCAGCCCATCGGTGACCTTCACGTGCACGCCAGTGCCCACCTGTCCGTGGCGCAACTGCGCCAGCCGGCAGACTGCGCCTCAGCGTCTCCCCTCAGTACTCGATCCGAGGCGGCGCTCAAGGGCGCCGAGCGCGATCGCACGCCGGCTGACACGTGCATCTCGGTGAAGGCGTTCCCGCCCGCAGCGCAGCAGCGCTAGGGCGATGCGAAAGAACGCCGTCCACGCTGCAGCGGATGCCTGGGCCTCTGGCATGCTGTCGACGGCGTCGGGGAAACGACGCCAAGAAGACGATGCCGAGAGAGCGATGTCGGGGGAGCGGCGCCCGGTGGTCGTCGCCGCAGGAGGTGACCGGTGAGATCCAGCACCACGCGCATCGACCCCGCTGCCGAGCCCGCTGCCGAGCCCGCCGCTGATGTCGCTGTCGAGCTGACGGACGCGGACATCCTCGCTGTCTTGCGGCAGGCAGCAGTGCTGCACAACCACGTCGCTGCTGTGCTGCGGACCACGGGTTTGAGCGTCGATCGCTGGCGCTGTCTAGCCTTCGTCGCCAATCAGCCGGATGCCTCGATGAGTGAGGTGCTGCACGGGCTGGCCATGGCTGCAGCCACCGCGTCACGCGCCGTGGACGCTCTCGTCGATGCAAACCTGCTCATGCGCACGATCGATCCCGCCGACCGACGGCGGGTACTGTTGCGGATTTCTACGGACGGTACGCTGCTGCTGCGGCGCGTGCAGATGCGCTTGGCCGTCGGAGAGGTGGGCTCGTGAGCTTCGTGCTGGATGAGAGCGCACACCTGAAGCTTCTGCAGGCCATGGTGTGCCCCCCGCACCATCTCCGGTGATGCCGGTGCTCAGCAGTGGGCTATCGAGAAGGTGATGGACCGCGCGCGCCGCAGCGCCGCACCTGGCGCTGCGCTGAGGGGGAGACGCTGAATGTCCCTGGTGCCTGCTGCACGCACCCGACGCGGCAGCCGCTGACGCACCGGCCCTCCGATCGGGCGCCAGAGCTACGGCCGGATTCAGCGGTGAGTCCGAGGGCTGGCCGGGCACTGGCGACAGGGCGCGGGAGAGCACGCTGATCTTGGCCTGCCACCTGGACACCGTACCCGTCGCCGGGCCGGTGGCGGTAGGACCCGTGGGGGGCGAGCTGGTAGAGGGCCTCGTCCACGGTCGCGGCGCCGCCGACATCAAGGCGGGCGTCGTCGCTGCTGGGCGTGTTGACGTGGTGATCGCACCGTACGGGCTGGTCGTAGTCGACGGCCGCGTTCAAGAGCAAAGAACAACCACCGAGTGCGCCGCTGGGGCATCTCCTCCGGTGCCAGTTGCGAGATCACGACATCGTTCGAGATAGCGCCTGCTCGTGCAGTTCCGGATGGAACCACATGATGCAACGAATCTACAGCTCACGCCTGTTTTCGCGTCGGTGCTCACGCCCGCTCCCGCGGCTGCAGGGCGCGGAAGGCGGAGCCGTGCCAGACCAGCGGTTCGGTGCCGGGGGCGCTGGCGGCCGCGTGCACCCGCAGCAGGACCACGTCGTGATCGCCGGCGGGGACCTGGGAGTGGACGGAGCACTCCAACCACATGGGGGCGCCGCACACGAAGTGGGCGCCGGAGGCAGTGGTGCTGGTGGCGATGCCGGCGAAGCGGTCGGCGCCGGCCAGGGCCTTGGAGGCCAGCTGGCGGGCGGCGGCGTCGTGGGCCTCGCCGAGCACGGAGACGCCCAGCAGGGCGCCGGGGCGGGTCAAGGCGGCGCGCAGGCGTGGCCAGCTGGTGGAGGTGTGCTGGACGGCGAAGAGGACCAGGGGCGGGTCGGCGGAGATGCCGACCTGGAAGGAGGAGGCCACCAGCACCACGGGTTCGGCGGCGTCCTGGCCGCCGTCGCCGTCGTCGTGCTGGGTGGGTACGAGGGCGGAGAGGGCGGCCACGCCGGAAGGGAACTGCGCGAAGGTGGCGAACAGCGCCTTGAGGTCGCCCACGGGGGCGAGCTGCAGCGGAGCCGGTGCGGCGGCCGGTGCGGCGGCCGGTGCGGCGGCCGGTGCGGCGGCCGATGCGGTGTGGAGTGCTGCAGTAGCTTCGGTCACGAAGACCTCTCAATGATCGTCGGGAGCATGGGCGAGATGGGAGCGCTGAGATGGGGGGACAAGAGCAGTCTGGGTGACGCTCGAGTCGCCGGAAGGGAAGGGCAACGCAGGTGGGCCAAGGGCACCCCGGTGCGCTCGCCGATCGCCTGCTGGCGCACTTGCCTGGCACGGAGCCGGACGTCTACGACATCCACGATCCACCGGAGCCGTCGTTCGGTGCGCCTGGCAGTGCGCCGAGTGCGGCGGCGAGTTGAGGCGAGCGCCGGAGCGCGCCAATCCGCATGAGCGGCTGGAACCGCTCGCCGGGCCACCGAGCGCTCCTAAGCCACCGGGACGATCCTGGGTTTCCGGCCAGCTCCGCCGGCACCCGCAGAGTGCCCCGGATTAGCGGGGAGGTGCTGATCAGCCGAGGACTGCGGGAGGGCGCCGAGACCGGCGCGTACCGCCCAGGCCCGCGTGTCGACCACATCGCGGCGCAACTGCTCCACCAATGCAAGAGGCCCGGCGAAGCGGCGCTGCGGGCGCAGCCGCTCGTGCAGCCGCACGAGCACCGAGCGCCCGTACAGATCACCGGCGAAGTCGAGCAGGTGCGCTTCCAGCAGCCGCTCGCCATGCCTGCCGTAGTAGGTGGGCCGATGCCCTACCGAGATGACGGCCACGTGCACGCCACCGCCCTCACCCCTGCCCTCGCCCCTGCTCTCGTCCCTGCTCTCGCCCCTGCTCTCGCCTCCGCCCGCGAAGCCGTCAGCCCTGGGCGGGTCCAGCTGCACCGTGCCGGCCCAGACTCCATCCCGCACAGCGTGCCTCTCGTGCACGCTGAGTGAGGCGAGTGCGATGTTGGCCGTGGGGAAGCCGAGGAGGCGACCGCGCTCATCTCCGTGCTCGACCACCCCCTCGACGTGCAGGACGACGCCGTGCGGGTGCACCCCGCCCGTTGAGGCTTCGATGTGCACCGGTGCCGCCGTGTCGGCGGCCGACGGGCTGAGCACGCACCGGCCCGCTGGCTGTGACGGTGTGCTGGAGCCCTCCACGGGTCGTTGCGCGCTCATGACGGCTGCTCGAGGTTGGCGGTGGCGATCGGGAAGTCGAGCAGCGGAACGACTTCTTCGCCGAAGCGGTCCAGCCCGTCGCGGAAGTCATCGAAGTCCATGAGCAGCCCGTGGATGCCGCCGGTCGCGGCGAGCTGGTTGAGGTGGGTGGCCACGGTGGCGGGGGATCCGGCGAACAAGGTGGGACTGTCCGGATCGATGGCCTGGTAGGTCTGGATCGACTCTGCGGCTGCCGCTGAGCTGACGCCGTTGGCGTCGAGGGCGTAGTGCCCCTTCTGCTGGGCCAGTGCTTCGGTGTCCGCGCCAGCGTTGTAGTAGGCGATCTTCTTGCGCGCCTGCTCGTCACTGTCGTCCAGGATGACCGTGCGGTGGGTCAGCAACCGTACCCGGCGTCCGTGGGGGGCCGCCGCCTGCTGCAGCTCGGCGTTGGCTGCGGCGATCGATGCCTGGTCGTCGGCCATGGTGAAGTTGTAGTCGGCGAACTGGGCGGCGAAGCGGCGCCCGCGTGGCGATGCACCGGCGGCGGCGATATCGATGTGATGGGCTGGGGTGGGGCCCACCTGGCAGTCGTGCAGCTGGAAGTGCTTGCCGGTGAAGTCCGAGCGTCCGCTTGCCCACAACTGCTGCAAGATGGTCGCGTACTCACTGGCATAGTCGTAGCGGTAGCCGAAGTACTCATCCCCGGGCCACATGCCCATCTGCGCGTACTCGGCGCGGTGCCATCCGGTGGTGATGTTGATGCCCAGGCGAGCGGGTGCGACGTCGTCGATGGTCGCCGCCATGCGCGCGAGCATGGCCGGGTGCAGGGCGAGCACTCCGATGGAGGCGAAGATCTTCATGCGCTCGGTGGTGGCCAGCAGGGCGCTGGTCAACGTCAACACGTCAGCTGTCTGGTTCCAGTGCTGCGTCTTGCCGCCGTAGCCGCGGAAGGTGACCATGCCCAAGCCGAGGGTGAAGCCGTAATCCTCGGCGCGCTTGACGATGCTGTGGTTGAGCTCGTAGCTGGGCGCGTACTGCGGAGCGGTCTCCGAGATGATCCAGCCGTTGTTGCCGGTGGGCAGGAAGACGCCCAGCTGCATGGTGGTCTCCTTGTGGTGGAAGGGCGGGCGGGGAAGGGGCGGCTCGAGGAGAGCCGCTGGAGCACGGCTGGTCGCCGACGGCGGGTGGTGGGGATGGTCGCCTGTGCGTGCCGTGGGAGCCAGCCACGCCTGCAGGGGCTGGAGGCAGGGGCTGGGTGATGCCGGGGCCGGGGGAGCTGTGTGCCCCCGCGCGCCGGGTGACCTTGACGGGTGAGGCCCTGCCGCGTCGAGGCAGGGGTTCACCCCCGGGGCGCGGTGCGGCGTCCCCGACGCACCCTCTGGTCTGACCACTAGACTTGAGAGGTCAGACCAATTGTATGCTGTCGGGGTGAGCATCGAGGATTCCGCACCAACCTCGCAACGACGCTACCTGAACGTCGCCCAGCGACTGCTCGGGGACGTCAACGCCGGTGTCTACCAGCCGGGGCAACGGCTGCCGGGCGACCGCGACCTGGCCAGCACGCTGGGTGTCTCCCGCTCCACCGTGCGCGAGGCGCTGCTGGCGCTGGAGCTGGTCGGAGCCATCAACGTGCGCCACGGCGACGGCATCTACGTCTCGCCGGCGGATGTGGTGCGCCTGGACCCCGGACGCACCCTGCTGGGCATCCTGCCGCAGGACCTGCTGGAGAGCCGGGTCCACCTGGAGTCCATCACCACCCGCCTGGTGGCTGAGCGCATCGATGCCGAGCAGCTGCAAGCCTTGGAGGTGCTCGTGCGGGCCGGCGAGCAGGAGGCGGTCAACGCCGAGGACTTCAACGCCAAGACCCACGAGGGCCTCGGCTTCCACGCCCACCTGGCGGCCCTGTGCGGCAACGAGGTGCTGGCAGGTGTCGTCGCTCAGCTGGTCAGCACCGAGCGCCACCCGCTGTGGGTGCTGCTGAACCTGCACGCCCTGCGTGGGCCGGGAGCTCAGCGACGTCAGTTCGAAGAGCACCTGGCCATCTTCGAGGCCCTGCGCGCTGGAGACGCCGACGCCGCCGAGCAGGCCATGCGCACGCACCTGACTAACATCCAGACCCAGATGTTCCCCTCCACGCTCAGCGATCGGCAAGGCTGAGCACAGCACCGGCCGCCGCGAGCGCCGTGAAGGCGCCGCGCTGGCATCCACCGCCGCCGGCTCGCGCAGGGGGGATGTCTCGTGCGGAAAGCAGCTAGGCGAGGCTGAGCTGCCCCAGCGCCGACGGTGCATCGATGCCTCCTCCCCTCAGCAGGCTCGCGCACACCTGCACCGCCAGCTCACGAGCGACGATGACAGGGCGATCGGTCAGGGCACGCAGCACCGCGGCGTCGCGGTGGTCGAAGCCCATGCAGTCCAGCACCGTCACCGCTGTCTGCAGCGCCACGAACTCCTGCGCCAGCTGCCTCCAGCCGCGCTCGGCGCTGGGGTCCTCACCGGCCGGCACCCGCCAGCGCACCTGTGGCTGCAGCCCCAGGGCGGTCCACTTGGTCACCGAGGGCGCCACCTGACCGGCGGTCGGCATCACCGCGGCCACTGCGGCGCCGGGGAGCACCGCAGCGACCACCGCTGCCGACAGGCGGCCGGGCAGCACCAGCGGCACCGAGCAGCGCACGGAGCTGAAGTCGCCGGCGCAGGTGATGACCACCACATCGGCGCCGGCGACCACGAGCCGGTCGACAGCCGCCTGCGCCCGCGGCAGGAAGTGCGCCAGCGGGATCGACACCCGTCCTCCACCCGGCAGCGGGAAGTGGATGGGGAAGACGCCCTCGGGATCATCCAGCGCGATCACCTGCGCGTCGGTGAAGTCCTGCAGCAGCGCCTCGCTGAGGATGTGCGTGCCGGGTGCGGCGCGGGCAAGCTCCTCGCGGAAGCCGGGATCGGGCGTCTGGCCGAGGTCGATGATGCCGAGAGTCGCGCTCACCGCGGGTCCTCCTGGTGCGTCGGTGGGGATGAAGGTGCGTCGGTGGGGATGGAGCATCGGGTCTCACCGCGGCGGGACAGGGATGCCGGCTCACGGGGCGGATCAGGCGCGGCCCGTCACAGGGCAGGACCGGGACGGCGGGGCCTTGGGCGGCGAGCCGTGGAAGGCGGTCACCCGGGCTCAGCGATCCGGTGCTGGGCACGGGAGTCGACAGTCCCGTGCTGGGAGTAGAATTCACAGTCCTGTGCTGGGAGCGGGGCCTGACGCCGATGGTGTGCCGACACGAGCGCTCAGGCGCGCTCACGCCAGGCGAACAGCCGCTGCTCCAGGCGCAGCAGCAGGGCGTTGCCCAGCAGGCCGAGCACGGCGATCACCGCAGCGCCGACGAGCATGTCGGAGACGCGGAACCAAATGCGGGAGAAGTTGATGAGGTAGCCCAAGCCGTTGTCGGCGGCGATGAACTCCGCGCCGACGACCAGGAACCAGCCGGTCCCCAGCGCCATGCGCAGTCCGACGAAGATGGCCGGGGCGGCTGAGGGGGCGATGACGTGGCGGTAGCGCTGCGTGCGGGTCAGGCCGAGCGTGCCCGCGGCCTGCACCAGCACCGGATCGACGTTGCGGATGGCTTCGACGGAGGGCACGTAGATGAGGAAGAACGTGCTGAAAGCGATGAGCATCACCTTCGAGGTCTCCCCGACGCCGAACCACAAGATGAACATCGGCAGCAGGGCCAGGGTGGGCACGGGCCGCAGCACGTCGATGACCGGGTCCAGGACGTTGGACAGCGTGCGGCTGGCCGTGGTCAGCGCCGCCGCGAGCACCGCTACTGGCGCGGCCACCCCCAGCCCCGCCAGCACGCGCAGCGTGGAGGTCCACGTGTCCGTCCACAGCTCCCCGGAAGCCGCCAGGTCACCGGCGGCGCGCAGCACCTGCCAAGGAGAGGGGATGAGCGCGGCGTTGTAGAAGCGGTCGTCACCGTTGAGCACGGCCGCCAGCTGCCAGGTGGCCAGCAGGATGACGATGGTCGCCCAGCGCGGCCAGGCGCGGCGCCCACCGGTGCGCCGGGCCGCGAGGGGCCGGGTGCGCCGGCCGAGGAGGTTCGCGCTCAGGCCCGGGCCGGACGGGCCGGAGGACTGCGCCGGCACGCGGGTCTGGCTCACTGCTCACCTTCCGGGGACTTGGTGGTGGCCCGGTTCAGGGCCTCGTGCACGGCGCGCTCCGCGGTTGTGAACTCAGCGGTCAACGGGTCGCGGGGGCGTGGCAGGGGGTTGGTCAGCACCTGCGGAGCCACGTCCGGGTCGTCGGCGAGCACGACGATCCGGTCGGCCAGCAGCGTCGCCTCCTGCACGCTGTGCGTGACGAACAGCGCCGTCTTGCGTCGTTGCCCCCACAAGCTGAGCAGCTGCTGCTGCAGGCGCTCGCGCGTCTGGGCGTCCAAGGCGGCGAAGGGCTCATCCATGAGGATGACGTCGGGGTCGCTGACGAAGGTGCGGGCGATGGCCGTGCGCTGCTTCATGCCACCCGACAGCTGCTTGGGGTACTTCTGAGCGTGCTCGCGCAAGCCCACGGCGTTCAAGGCCTCATCGACGGCGCGGGCGCGCTCAGCCGGGTCCTGCCCGCGGCAGCGGGGACCGAGCTCGACGTTCTGACGCACCGTGTACCACGGCATCAGGGCGTACTGCTGGAAGACGACCCCCCGGTCCGGGCCCGGCCCGCGCACGGGGCGATCACCCACGAGGACCTCCCCCTCGGTGGGCTCGGCCAGACCGGCGGCGATGTTCAGCAGTGTCGACTTGCCGCAGCCGCTGGGGCCGAGCAGGCAGACGAACTCCCCGGGCTGCACGCGAACGTCGACGTCGGCCAGCACCTGGGTGGGTGGCCCCTGCCGCTGCGGATAGCTCATCGACACCCCGCGAAAGTGCAGGCTGGTGCCGACTGCCGCTGCCGTGCCGTCCATCGTCACCGTGTCCATCTGGTTACCACCTCGGTCTGTTGTGTCGTCGTGGTCGCGCTCAACGCCTCGTGACCCGCCTCGATGCGCTGCTCCAGCTCGCCCTGCAGGGTCGTGGGCCTGCACCTCGAGGCCCCGGGTCAGGCTGTGCTCCTCGTGCTCGGCGACGGCGCAGCGGGAAGCCTGCAGTCAGCGCTCCGGTGCGCGCTCCGGTCAAGTCCTCGCCTGCGCGTCTGCGCGGACGCCTACTCAGGCACTCCTGCAGGCATCCGCTCAGGCATCCGCTCTAGGGTTCCCTCAGACTTGGACCGCTTCGGCGTCGACCTGCTTGAAGAGGCTGAAGTCCACCAGCTGCAGCGGATCCCAGGTCTCCTTGAAGAAGCCCTGAGCTGGCTGGGCCGCCCAGGCCATGAAGGTCTTGGTGCCCTCCAGCCAACGCGCGTCGACGACGGGGTCGTAGGCGTTGGCCTCCAGCACCGGCACCAGCGTGTCGGTAGGCACGTCCAGCTCCTTGCCGATGGGCTCGGCGGCGGCCTCGAAGTCGGCGTTGATGCGCTTGGTCGCCTCCGCCAGGGTGCGCATCAGCGCCAGCAGCGTGTTGGGGTTGGCCTTCAGGTAGTCCTGGGAGACGGCCAGGCCGGTGGACAGGTACAGCCAGTCGACGTCCTCGCCGGCATCGGCGTGCAGGTAGGAGCGGTTGCCGGTGAACCACAACTTGCCGCCGGAGGCGACCGCGGAGGACAGGTACGGCTCCCAGGCGGCCATCGCGTCGATGTCCCCGCGTGCCAGAGCGGTCACCTGCTCGGGTGCCTCGAGGTTGACGAACTCGATGGCCGAGTAGTCCACGCCCTCCGCCTGGCACATGCTCTCGATGGCCAACGCGACGGCGGCTCCGTTGTACATGCCGATCCGCTTGCCCTCGATGTCTTTGGGCGTGTTGATCGTGACGTCCGGGCCCAGCACCACGCCTTGGGTGTTGGAGATCTCGGAGAACTTCATCAGGTAGGAGAAGTCCTGACCGGCCTCGCGCAGGGTGGCGCACTGGTCGACGCCGCTGGAGATGACCTGCACCGATCCGCTGGCGGCCAGGCTGGCCATGTCGGGACCGTTGATGGTGTAGTCGATGGACACCTCCAGCCCGGCGTCTTCGAACATGCCCTCCTGCAGGGCGTAGGCCAGCTGCGCGGAGATCTGCGGGTCCTTGACGCTGAAGATCTTGACGCTGCTCTGCTCCAGGTCGCCGGCGCCGGCGGCGGGGGCGCTGGCCGCTTCGTCGGAGCCGCAGGCGCTGAGCAGGCCGGGCACCGTCAGCCCGGCTGCGCCCAGGGTCGCCGCGCGCAGCAGGGTGCGGCGCGTGGTGTGTGAGCCGGGGCTGCTCGGGACGTGGTCCAGCGGGGGGTGCTGAGCGGTGCGGCGGGTGCGGTCCACTGCTGTCTCCTCGAGGGGTGCTTCGTGCGCGGGCCGCATCGTGCCGGCGGCGCCGAAGGCGGAAGTGGGGTTTCCCGCCAGGCGTTCCCGAGTCGGTCGGCATCGCTCACTGCGGGGGAGTGGTCGCCAGTTGTACACGACAGGTGTTGACCGCCACAAGGGCGGCGCCCGGGCGGATCGTGCCTGCGCGTGCTTACACGTGCCGGGTCGGGCACGTGCCGGCTCGGGCAGCTGCCTGCGGGCGCCCGCTACCGGCGCGGCGCCTACCGGCTACTCCGCGTGGGCCGGCGGTGCGCGGTTTTACAGGGCAGACCACGTGTTGTAACGCGACCGAAACGGGGCCTTGTATACGGTGACCGCAGTGAGCCGACCACTGCTAACCAGTGGTCCGACCACTTCGGGTGGTCCTGCAGGCGCCACCCGGTCCGCTCGAGGTGAAAGGTCCAGCGCGGTGAGCACCCTTCGCATCGTCCTGCGCAAGCTGCTGTGGGTCCTACCGGTCACCTTCGGCGTGGTGACGGCCACCTTCTTCATCTCCCGGGTCTTCATCGGAGACCCCACGAACCTGTACCTGCCTCCCGATGCCACCTACGAAGTCCGCCAAGCGATGCGCGCCCGGCTCGGACTCGACCAACCCGTGCTGTTGCAGTACGTGCACTTCCTCGGCGAGCTGCTGCACGGCAACCTGGGCACCTCCTTCGCCACCGGGCGAGACGTCACCGCCGACCTGTGGGACCGGATGCCCGCCAGCCTGGAGATCGGACTGCTGGGCATCGTGGTCGCCCTCGTGATCGGTCTTCCCGCGGGTGTCCTGGCCGCAGTGCACCGCGACCGCTTCCTGGACTTCCTGCTGCGCGGCATCTCCCTGGCGGGCCTGGCCCTGCCGCAGTTCTGGCTGGGACTGATCGTCATCTGGATCTTCGCGGTGCGCCTGGGCTGGTTCCCCGGCCCACAGGGGCAGCTGCCCACCGGCTGGGAAACACCCGACCGCATCACCGGCCTCGTCCTCGTCGACGCCCTGCTGCGTGCTCAGTGGTCCACCTTCGCCGCCGCCGCACACCAGATCGCCCTGCCGGTCCTGGTCCTGGGAGCGACGACGGCCGCCCCCATCGCGCGCATGACCCGCAACGCCATGGTCGAAGCGCTGGACTCCGACTACGTGCGCACAGCCGTCGCGATGGGCCACTACGGACCAGTGATTCCCTTCAAGTACGCCCTGCGCAACGCCTTGCTGCCCGTCGTCACGACCCTCGGCGGCACGGTCGGCTTCGTCTTCTCCGGAGTGATCCTGCTGGAAAGCATCTTCGCCTGGCCCGGCATGGGTCAGTACGCGCTGCAATCCATCCAGTCCTCCGACTACACCGGACTGCAGGGTTTCGTCATCTACGCAGCCATCCTGCACGTGCTGGCCTATGTGGCCGTCGACGTCCTGTACCTGTTCATCGACCCGAGGACACGCTCGTGAGCGCATCCACCCCCAGCGAGCCAACCGCCGGCATCACCGCCACGTCCGCCTCTGCCTCTGCCTCTGTCGCTGCGCCTGCCGGCGCCAGCTCCGCCGGCGCCACCGGCCCGACCGCTCGCGACGGCGCCGCCACCATGCCGGCCCGGCCACCTGCATCATCGGCTTGGCCACCTGCATCACCGGCCCGGCCACCTGCATCACCGACGGGCAGGAGCAGGCGGGCGTCGATGCGCACCTTCGCCCGCTCGGTCTCGGTCCGGGTGGGGCTGGGCATCCTCGCCGTCTACCTCTTCATCGCCGTGACCGCGATGTTCTGGACCCCGCACGATCCGTCACAACTGGGAACCGGCGGCAGCTACCTGCCCCCCTCGAGGCAGTTCTGGCTGGGAACCGACCGGCTGGGCAGCGACATCGCCTCCCGCCTCATGGCGGCCACCCGCCTTGACCTGGTCATCATCGTGTGCGCTGTCGGGATCGCACTGGTGGTGGGCACTGTCCTGGGAACCGTCGCCGGCTTCTTCGGTGGCCTGGTGGACACGGTGGTGATGCGACTGCTGGAGGTCTTCCAGGCCTTCCCGACGCTGCTGCTGGCGATGCTGGTCGTCTCCGCAGTGGGACCGGGAACCCTCAACCTGGTGTTCATCATGGCGTTCGTCGGGATGCCCCCCTACCTGCGGTTGACGCGGGCTGAAGTGCTGACCCGGCGCACCTGGCAGTTCACCGAAGCCGCGCGCCTGGTCGGCAACCGCCCTCTGGGCGTCGCCTTCCGGCACGTGCTGCCCAACAGCCTGGCGCCCGTGCTGGCCTACACCAGCATCAACGCCGCCTGGGTGGCGCTGCTCACCGCCTCGCTGGGCTTCCTCGGCCTGGGACTGACGCCGGGCACGGCCGAGTGGGGCGGCATGGTCGCCCGCGGTCAGGACGCCATCATGACGGGTCAGTGGTGGATCTCCTTCTTCCCCGGCATCGCGATCGTCGGGTTGGCCGGTGCCTGTTACCTGCTCGGTGACGGCTTGACCGACCACCTCAACCCCAGGAGGCGCCGGTGAGCGGGCCGGAGCAGACACCATCCGCTGTCTCGCCCGGGCCGGCGCACGTCCCCGCGCAAGTGGGCGAGAAGGTGAGCGAACAGCTGGACAGGAACGTGGGCGGGCAGCCGGACAGGCGCATGGGTGAGCAGGTGGAGGAGCAGGGACGGGCCCGGCCGATGGTCGGCATGGCCGGGCAGTCCGCCTCGTCTGCTTCGACGAGCGCGCCCGCCTCCAGCGCGGCGGCGGCCACGCTCGAGCGGCAGCGAGCGGCGCTGTCCGTCCGGGGACTCACCGGCGGCTTCACGGGATCCTCCGGCGCTGGCCCCGGCGGTGCGGACTACACCCCCGTCCTCCACGACGTCACCTTCGACGCGCCCGCCGGCCGCCTGACGGCCGTGGTCGGGGAGACCGGCAGCGGCAAGTCCATCACCGCGATGACCATCCTCGGCATCGCTCCGCGCACCTTCCAGCGCACCGCCGGCAGCATCTTCTTCGACGGCCTCGACCTCACCGCCTGCACCGAGACCCAGCTGCGCCGGATCCGCGGTGGACGCATCAGCATCGTCTTCCAGGACGCGCGGGCGGCGTTGAACCCCGTGCTGACCATCGGCTCCCAGCTGAGCGACGTGGTGCGCCGCCACCGCCGCGGCACTCCACGTCCCGCTGCCCGTCAGATCGTCCTGGACACGCTGCGCCAGGTGCAGATCCCCGAGCCGGTGCGCCGCTACCAGCAGTACCCGCACGAGTTCTCCGGCGGAATGGCGCAGCGGGTGATGATCGCCATGGCCTTGCTGTGCGAGCCGGACGTGCTGATCCTCGACGAGCCGACCACCGGTCTGGACGTCACGATCCAAGCCGACGTCATGGAGCTCATCGTCGGCCTCGGCCGCAGCAGGGGACTTTCCACCTTGCTGATCACCCACGACATGGGCGTGGTCGCCGAATGCGCCGACCACGTGGTCGTCATGCGGCACGGGCAGGTCCTCGAGGTCGCCGACACCGAGGCGATCTTCCACCGCCCCCGCCACGACTACACCCGCACCCTCATCGCCTCGAGCAGACTGGAGGACCGGTGAGCGCTCAGCCCACCACGCCGTCGACGACCGCCTCCTCGACGGTCACACCACCGCCCGGTGACGACCCGGTGCTGGCGATCGAAGGCCTGACCAAGCACTACGCGGTCGGAGCGCGCCGGGAGCAGCTGATCGCCCTCGACGGCGTGTCGCTGTCGGTGCAGCGCGGGCGCACCACCGCCCTGGTCGGCGAGAGCGGATCCGGCAAGTCCACCCTCGCGCGCTGCCTGACCGGACTGGTCCAGCCCACCAGCGGTACCGTCCTGCTGAACGGGGAGAAGATCTCCGGTCTTGGAGCGGTGGCGATGTCACGCATCTACCGCGATGTGCAGATGGTCTTCCAGGACCCCAACTCCTCGCTCAATCCCCGCCGCAGCGTGCAGCAGACCGTGGCCGAGCCGCTGAAGCGGCACCTGAACACACCGGCCAAGCAGCGCCGTGAACGGGTGCGCGAACTGCTGCACTTGGTGGGCCTGGACGACCGGCACCTCGACCGGCTGCCGCACGAGCTCAGCGGTGGGCAGCGCCAGCGCGTGGGCATCGCCCGCGCCATCGCCGTCGAGCCGCAGGTCCTCGTGCTCGACGAGCCGACCTCCTCGCTGGACGTCTCCGTGCGGGGGCAGGTGCTGGATCTGCTGCTGGAGCTGCAACAGCGCATGGGCATGACCTATGTCTTCATCAGCCACGACCTGCACGCGGTCCGCCGCGTCGCCGACCGCGTCTCGGTGATGTACCTGGGAGCCGTGGTGGAGGAGGGACCGGCGACCACGGTCTTGACGGCACCGGCCCACCCCTACACCCGTGCTCTCATGTCCGCAGCCCCTGTCCCCGAGTACGGCATCCAGCGCCAGCGCCTGCGCCTGAGAGGTGAAATCCCCTCACCCATCGGCCTGCGCCGAGAATGCCGCCTGGCCGGCCGCTGCCCCATGGTGCGCGACAGCTGCCGCACCGCGCAGCCGCCTCTCACGGCCATCGGCCCACACCACACCTCCGCCTGCCCGGTCACTGCCCCATCCGCTTCGGCCGCCTGAGCCGGGAGGCGCCTGCTGACGTCCCTTCCGCAGCCCCACCCAGCAGACGCGCTCCGCCCGCACTCACCCAGCGGCGAGCCGCTGGCCCCTGCACGGCGAGGGCCGTCCCGCCGCGCAGATGCGCGCCACGACCATCGCGCAACCACCACCGTCAGGCGCGGCGCACCCACCGCCGTCACCGCACCGCGCCACCCCCGCCCTCTCCTTCGGAGGTTCCCCATGCCCGCTCTCACCCGCCGCTCCGTCCTAGGCGCCGCCACCGCCTCCGCGGCCGCGTTGACGCTCTCCTCCTGCAGCAGCTCCGAAGCCGGCGACAACGACGACGGCGGTGGCGACTCCACGCAGGTGGTCGTGGCGATCCCTTCCGACATCAACAGCCTCGACCCCGCCAACACCCTCAGCTCCCAGGACCAGGAGGTCGTGCTCAACCTGTACGACCGACTGGTCAACCTCCAGCTCGATGAGTCCCCCGACGGCTCGCTGGTCTGGGAAGGCCTCGCGGTCACCCCGGGCATCGCCAGCTCCTGGGAGGTGCAAGGAGCGAAGATCACCTTCCACCTGCGCGACGACATCAGCTTCTCCTCGGGCAACCCCCTCACTGCCGCCGATGTGAAGTGGAGCTTCTCGCGCCTGCCGGAACTGGGCGGAAACGGCGCCAACCAGGCCGGAGTCGCAGGCCTGCGCAGCGGTGACCAGATCGAGATCATCGACGACCACACCGTCGCCATCACCTTCACGGCACCCGACGGGACACCCACCGAGCTGCCCGTTTCCCTGCCCAACATGCGCTTCCTGCAGTTCGGCATCATCGACTCCGTCACCGCTCAGCAGCACGCCACTCCCGACGACCCGTGGGCCTCGCAGTGGTTGGCCAAGAACGTCGCAGGAACCGGCCCGTACACCTTGAGCAGTCGCGAGGCCGGCCAACAGCTGACCTTGGAGGCGGTCACCCCTCGCTGGACGGGCACCGAGCCCGGATTCGCCAAGGTCGTCTTGCGCGTCACCGGGGACGCCGACCCGGTAGGGCAGATGAAGAGCGGTGTCGTCGACTACGTCTCCACCGGAGTGACCGGACGGCAGTTCGACGACCTGGAAGCGAGCGGCTTCACCGTCCTCAACCAGCAGGTCGCCGACATCCTGCGCGCCGACGTCACCGTGGACCGCGGCCCGACGGCAGACCCCCTGGTGCGCCAGGCCATCGCCTACGCCATCCCCTACGAGCAGATCATCTCCTCGGCCTTCTCCGGCCGAGGAGAGCGGGCCGCGACCGTTCTGAACCCCCAGGACCCCTTTGGGACATCCGACTGGTCCAAGTACGACACCGACGTGGACACGGCCAAGGCTTTGCTGCAGCAGGCCGGCGCCGGCAAGTTCTCCATGGACATCTGGTACAACGGCGATGTCACCTACTTCGAGGACACCGCTCTGCTGATCCAGCAATCCCTGGCCAGCATCGGCATCAGCGCCAATCCGCAGGCCCGGCCCGGCTCGCAGCTGCAATCGATGCGCCAGGAACGCATCCACGGCACCAACAACGACATGGTCGGGATGCTGCTGGACGAGGCCACCATCTGGTTGGACGATCCTGACACCTTCATGCAGCAGTGGGCGACCACGAGCGGCGCCTCCAACTGGGCGCACTACTCTGACAACGAAGTCGACCAGCTGCAGCAGCAGTTCCGCTTCTCCACCGACGAAGCGGGCCGCAAGGCGGCCTACGCCACGATCCAGGCCAAGCTCGCCGACAGCGCGCACCTGCTGCCCCTGGCTGTGCTCGGACGCACCGTCGCGGTCACCGACGAGGTGACCGGCGTGGCGTTCGGTCCCGAGCCCTACGTCCGTCTGGAGTGGCTGAAGCCGGCCACCTGACCTGGACACCTACAGGGAAGAATCGCCGGCAAGGACGTGCGAACGGCAGCCTTCAAGTAGTGGCCTGCGCGGCGGATCACCACGCACGGCCGGTGGTCGCCGGCACCGGGTCGAAGAGCGCGGCGGTCCAGGGGTGGAGACGCGACCACCGGGCCGGCCGGTGACGTCGCTGCGAGTGGTCACACGTCATCGCGGCAACCGTGCACAGAAGAGCGAGCAAGGGCATTCGCCGACCACGTGGTCGGCGTGAGTTAGGCCGGCACACGCTGAGCCGGCGCGAGAGGGAGAGCACCATGAGCGTTCCGAAGTTCCACCTGGGATGGTTCCAGAGCAGCGGGTTCTCGGTCTCCGGCTGGACCGAACCGTGGTCCGGCTGGCTGGGCCGGGACTGGCAGACACCTTCGTACTGGGCTGACATGGCCCGAGCGCTGGAGCGTGCCTCCTTCGACTGCATGGTCATCGAGGACTCGGTGTTCGTTCCGGAGGACTACGGTTCCTCCCGTGATCACTACCTGCGCAACGCTTTGAGGGCGCCCAAGAACGACCCGGTTCCGCTGATGGCGATCCTCGGACAGGTGACCAGCCACTTGGGTCTGATCCCGACGATGTCGACTTCTTTCTACCCCCCGTTCCTGGCTGCCCGCTTGCTGGCGACGATGGACCACCTCAACGGCGGCCGCGCCGGAGCGAATCTGGTCACCTCCACCAGCGACACCGCCGCCCAGAACTTCGGCCTGTCGCAGCACTACGACCACGCCGAGCGCTACGCGATGGCCGAGGAGTTCGTCCAGGTGCTCGATCAACTGTGGGCCTCCTGGGAGGAGGACGCGGTCGTCGCCGACCGTGAAGCCGGTGTCTACGTCGATCCTACCAAGGTGCACCAGATCGACTTCGAGGGCCGCTACCACCGAAGCCGCGGCCCACTGAACACCGCGCGGCCGCCGCAGGGACGACCGGTGATCAGCCAGGCCGGCGGATCCCCCCAAGGCCGTGACTTCGCCGCCCGCACCGCCGACATCATGCTGGGCTCGGCCGGGTCCCTGGAGGACATGATCAGCCTGCGCAAGGACATGCGGGAGCGGGTGCGCGCCGCCGGACGCGCCGAGGACGCCCTGAAGCTGCTGTTCGTCATCAGCGTCAAGGTGGTCGAGAGCGAAGCGGCCGCTCACGAGCTGCGCGCCCGGGCCGGCACCAAGGACGAGTCGGCGGTCGTGCGCTGGCTGGCGGTGATGTCCAGCCTGACCGGCATCGACTTCGCGCAGTTTCCCTTGGACGAGCCGATCGGTGAACTGAGCACCAACGGGCAGAAGGGGCACCTGGCCCGGCTGCTGCGCTCACGCGAGGAGGGCAAGACCTTGCGTGAGCTCGTGCAGCAGCTGACCATCAGCCAGGACATCATCGGAACGCCCCAGCAGGTGGCCCGGGAGCTGGGTGAGCTGCACGAGGCCACCGAGGGTGACGGCTTCCTGCTCTCCACCGACAACGGTGCCTTCCGCAAGCATCTGTTCGACGTCACCGAAGGCCTCGTCCCCGAGCTGCAGCGGCTGGGGCTGACCCGGACGGGCTACTCGAGCACCAAGCTGCGCGAGAACCTCATGGCCTTTTGAGCACCAGCGCCCCCCTCACCCCGGCGCTCGAGAAGAGGAGCGACATGCACCACCCCACCGCTGTCCCGACCCCGGCCCCGGCCCCGGCTTCCTTCGTCATCCGCTCCACGCGCACCCCCACCCACCCCGCTCCGATGGATGTGCACATCAGCGAGGGACGGATCAGCCGCCTCAGCGCGCCGCAGACCGAGCCCACGCGCTGGGGCCGCGGCGACGTCGACGGACGAGGCCACAGCCTGCTGCCCGGACTCGTCGATGCCCACATCCACCTGGACAAGGCGTACCTGCTCGCCCTGCTCGAGGAGGATGACCTGCCCGAAGGCCACCTGCTCGATGGTGACGCCGACTGCAGGCAGCAGCGCACCCTGGGTGGAGCGGGGACCGCGGTCACCGCGACAGCTGGAGCGACCGAAGCAATAGGAGCAGGCGGAGCGGCAGGAGCAGGCGGAGCGGCGGGAGCAGGTGGAGCGGCGGGAGCAGGTGGCCTGCAGCAGGCGATGGCGGCCGTACAGCGACTGCGTGAAGAGCGCGGCCTGGACATCGTGCGCCAGGGGATGGACCGGCTGCTGACGCAGATGACCCGACAGGGCACCGTCGCCGCCCGAGCCCACGTGGAGGTCGGCACCGGCATCGACCCGGTGGTCGTGCAGGTGCACCGCGAGGCAGCAGCGCGTCATCCCCTGGTACAGCTGCAGCTGGTCGCCTTCCCTCAGCTGGGCACCAGCCACGATCCGGACGCTGCACGGTGGATGAACCGCGCGCTCGACGACGGGTGCACCGTGGTGGGCGGCTGCCCCTACGCCGACGACGACCCTGAACTCCACCTCGAGCTGGTCTTCGCCCTGGCCGCCGAGCGTGGGCTGCCGGTGGACCTTCACTTGGACCTCACCGACGACCCGCAGGCCGCCCAGATCGACCTGGTGCTGGCAGCCGCGGCCCGCGCCGGCCTCGAAGGGCGCGTCAACCTCGGTCACATGACCGCCCTGTCCGCCATGAGTCCTCAGCGCCTGGCTCGGGTGCTGGCAGGCCTGCGCGACAGCGGCACCTCCATCACCGCCATCCCGACCACCGACCTGTGGCTGTCCGGACGCACCGCACAGCGCCCCGGCGTGCGCGGGGTGGCGCCGGTGCGCGCCCTGCTAGAGGCCGGGGTGAGAGTCGCCCTGGCCAGCAACAACCACCAGAACCCCTTCACCCCCGTCAGCGGCGGTGGCCTGCTGCGCGCAGCCTGGCTGGCCAGCCTGGTCTGCCACATCGGCGACCGCGCCGGCCAGCTGCAGCTGCTGCATGCCGTCACCACCTCCCCGGCCCAGATCCTCGGCCTGGGCCGCTGGGAGGTGGGTGAGGACTCGAGTGCGCCATTGTTGCTGGCCGAGGTCGAACGCGCGGTCGATGCCGTGCGGGTGGCTCCAGATGTCCTGCGGCGCCTGACGTGAAAGCAACGCCATGGACCGCCCGCCGCCCTGCATCACCACCCACCCACGCTGCAGCGGCACCACCCACCCACGCTGCAGCGGCACCACCCACCCACGCTGCAGCGGGAGCCAGCCGGGCTCAGCAGGTAGCTGACGGCCTGCGCCAGGACATCTTGCGTGGACGCTTCCGACCCGGCCAACGCCTGACCGAGGAGGTCCTCGGCGAGCTCTATGCCGTCTCCCGCGTGCCGGTGCGTGAGGCACTGCGGGTCTTGGAGGTCGAGGGATTCGTCACCATCGCCCCGTACAAGGGCGTCAGGGTCAGCATCATCACCGCCGCCGATGCGGACGACCTGTTCACCGTACGTGAGACCGTTGAGCGCCTGACCGCCCGCCGCGCCGCGGGGAACTGCTCACCGACCGACCTGGCGGTGCTGGAAGACCTGCTCCAACGAGGAGCAGCGGCCGAGCGGGCAGGCGACATCAGCGAGGACGCCCGCCTGAACACTCTGCTGCACCAGCACATCGCATCCATGTCGGGCAACAGCAGCCTGCAGCGGATGCTGGCTCAGCTGTCGGCCAAGCTGGAGTGGCTGTACACCGTGGACGTGCGCCACCGGGCGAACTCCTGGCAGGAGCACCGCGAGATCGTGGCCGCCATCGCCGCCGGTGACGCCCTGCGCGCCGATGGCCTCATGCGCGCCCACGTCCTGCTCTCCCGCGCCTCCTACCTGTACACCTCCGGCGTCCGCATCGACCCGTCCCTGGACCCGTCCTTGGACCCGCCCACCGACCACTCCAGCGGTGCCCGCGGCACGGGCGCCGGCGAGCACGCCACAGACATCACGATCGGCGCTGGAGCCATCCCGACCGCCGCGGAGGCCCGCCATGCCTGAACCCATCGACCCATCGCCGAGTCCTGTCCACGCTCCCGCCCGCACCGCGCTGGTCACCGGGGGAGGCTCAGGCATCGGGGCCGCGGTGGTGGCCGCGCTCGCCGCCACCGGCACGCACGTGGCGGTCCTGGACCGCGACACCGGCGCCGTGCCCGCCGTGGCAGGGGTCAGCTCGCACACCGTCGACCTGCGCGATGAGGCAGCCACCATCGCCGCCGTGCGCGCCGCGGTCCCCGACGGCAGCAGGTTGGATGTCCTGGTCAACGCCGCTGGCATCGAGCACGTGGCCAGCCTCGAGCAGACCAGCGCCGAGGACTGGGACCGCGTGCTGCACACCAACCTGCGCGCCACCTTCCTGGTGCTGCGTGAGACGCTGCCGGCCCTGCGCCGAGCCCGCGGCTGCGTGATCAACGTCGCCTCTCAGCTGGCGCTGGTGGGCGCAGAGCGCTTCGCGGCCTACACCGCCTCCAAGGCGGCCGTCCTCGGCTTTACCCGCAGCACCGCCCTGGAGCTGGCCGGCGACGGGGTGCGGGTGAACGCCGTCTGCCCCGGGGCGGTCGACACGCCGCTGCTGCGCCGGCAGTTCGCCGATGGGCGCCGCGGACCCCAAGGCACCCTGGACGACCTGGTCGCCATGCACCCCCTCGGCCGCCTGGCCACGGCACAGGAGATCGCCGAGCCCATCGTCTTCCTGGCCGGACCCGGGGCCGCCTTCATGACCGGCAGCACCCTGGTCGTCGACGGTGGGTACACCGCCTGAGCAGCCCCGCTCGCCGCAGCGCACCGCCACCCGCTGGTGAACCACCCGTTGGTCACCGCCCGTTGGTGACCGCCCGTTGGGCGGCGTCAGCGGTGCAGACGCCGCCCGGACCGTGGCACACGAGCGAGAGTGATCCACGCGCCGAGACAAGCATCGTCACCGCCTCGGCCAGCATCTCAGCCACCGCCTCAGCCGGCGCCGCCGGCGCGCACACGAGCACCACCCCTTGATGCAGGAGGACCCCCGTGGAAGCAGCAGTCCTGGTCACCGGCGCCGCCGGTCTGGTCGGGCACGCCCTGACGCGCACACTGCGCGCCAGCGGCCGGCACGTCATCGCCGTCGACCAGGTCGCCGGGGACATCGACGGCGTCCAAGTCTTGGCCGGTGATGTCTGCGATGTGCACCGCCTGCACGAGTTGGCCGGCGCCGCCGGCACGCTGGATGCGGTGGTGCACTGCGCCGCCCACTCCGGTCCCATGGTCGCCCGCGACCGCTCCGCCTCCATGGTCGCGGTGAACGTCGTCGGCACGGCCAACCTGCGGGAAGTAGCCCGCATCCACGGCGCCCGCCGCTTCGTCTTCGCCTCCTCGGCCACCGTCTTCGGCTCGACCGGCCCCGGACCGATCAACGAGCAGCACCTGCCGGCACCGGCCAGCCTCTACCCCGCCAGCAAGCTCGCCAGCGAACACCTGGTCGACGCCTACGCACACCAGTACGGCCTGGACGGGGTGAGCCTGCGCCTGTCCTGGGTCTACGGACCACGGCGCGCCACCGACTGCGTCATCCGTGAGCTGCTGCTGGCCGCGCTGCAAGGGCGTACCTTCCAGCTGCCCTACGGTGCGGACTTCCACCGCCAGTTCGTTCACCTCGACGACGTGGTCCGTGCGCTGACCGCCGCTGTGGACCGCCCTGAGCCCTTCCAGCGGCGGGTGCTGACCATCACCGGTGGCGACTACCCCACCCTGCCGCAGGTGGCGGCGGCGGTCGCCGACGTCCTGCCCGGCGCCACGGCGCAGTTCGGCTGCGGGCCGGACCCGCTGGATCCACCGCAGGGCCGCTTCGACCTGTCGGCCGCAGCCGCTGAGCTCGGCTACGCACCCACGGTGCCGTTGAGCGAGGGCATCGCGCGCTACGCCACGTGGCTGGCAACATCCGCGGGCGCGGTGACGGTTCGTTGACGGTCCACCAGCTGCCCTCGACGCCGTCCACCGTCCGCTGGGGCGACCTGCCGTGCGCGGGGGACCGCCCCGTCCTGGAGGTCGATCCCGGTGACGTGCTCGTCGTGGACACCGTCAGCCACGAGGGCATCCTCGAAGACCAGGGCCGCGACCCGGTGGCCTTCTTCACCGCCCGCGGCGTCGAGGCCGCCGCCGTCCTGCCCGACGCCGTCGAGATCGCCCGCAGCGTCCCTCACGACCCGGCCGTGCAGGGCCCGCACGTGGTCACCGGCCCGGTGCGGGTGCGCGGCGCGCGCCCGGGCGACGTGCTCTCGGTCACCGTCGAGGCGCTGGCGCTGCGCGCCGACCACGGCGTGGTCAGCAACCGCCACGGGCGCGGCGCGCTACCCGGGGAGTTCCCCCTCGACGGCGCCGGGCTCTTCTCGGTCCTGGCCCGGGTGGAGACCGACCCGCTCACGGGGGCGCGGCGCGGCAGCATGCCCGCGGGGGCGGGCACCGACGCGCGGGTCCGCTTCCCGCTCAAGCCGTTCCTGGGCCTGGTGGGCGTGGGCACACCCGGTCCCGAGCACCTGCACTCGGTGCCGCCGGGGCTGCACGGGGGCAACCTCGACGTGTCCGTGCTGGGCGCCGGCTCGACGCTGCACCTGCCGGTGCAGGTCGACGGCGCGCTCTTCTACGTCGGCGACCCGCACTACGCCCAGGGCGACGGCGAGGTGGCGCTGACCGCCTTCGAGGCCCCGCTGCGCGCGCGCCTGCGCCTGGCCCTTGTCCCCGCCGACGCCGTGCGGGTGCGCGAGGCCCTGTGGGGCGAGACGCCGGAGCTGCTGGTGCCCATCGGCATCGACGCCGACCTCGACGAGGCCGTGCGCGCGGCCGTGCGCACCGCGATCGCCCTGCTCGTCGACCGCGGAATGGACCCCCCGCACGCCCTGGCCTACCTGTCCGCGGCAGGCGACTTCGCGGTCTCGCAGGTGGTGGACCGCGTCAGCGGCGCGCACGGGCTGCTGCGCAAGGTCGACCTCGCTGAGCTGCCGGGTGCGCCGCAACAGCATCGTCGACGAGAACAGCACGATGCCGCAATCACGCACGTGGCGGAGATGGCATGAATGAACCCAGCAACGCGGAACCGCTCGATGTCAGCCAGCTCAACCTGAGCGTGCTTGAGGCCGATCTGCTTGCAGCGGCCGCGCGCTACGAGAAGGCCCTGCGAGAGGATGATCTCGAGGAGTTGAACGCTCTCTTTGCGCCAGCACAGACGACCTTGCGCGCCGAAGCCGGCGGTGCCCTGGTCGGTCACGAGCAGGTCGCTGCCCATCGCCGACGGCGAGCAGGCGCGCCACGGCGCTGGCTGCGGCGTGTGCACGTGCGCTGGATCAGCCCCGACGACGCGCTGACCGTCTCGGAGACCGAACGCCTCGACGGCGGCAGTGGCGTGCAGACCAGCTGTGGCACCGCAGGGACCACGGCTGGCAGATCATGGCTGCGCACGTCTCCAGCGCGGTACCCGCTCTATCGCCGCAGTCGGATGCTGCTACGACCGAGGACGAGGCCACGTGGCGGACCCTCCGCGAGGGCCAGCAGTTGCCGCGCGGCGGCGCCAGCGGACCTCTGCTCGGAGTACGGATCGCCGTCAAGGACATCATCGCGATCGCCGGACAGCGCATCGGAGGCGGCGTGCCGCGCTGACTGCAGCTGGCGGCTGTCGAGAAGGACAGTGCTCCGGCGTTGCACGCCCTGCTGGCCGCCGGCGCCCAGATCGCCGGCATCGCTCGAACCGATGAGCTGGCCTTCTCCTTGATGGGCACCAACGCCCACTACGGCACGCCGTTCAACGCCGCCGCTCCCGGCCATGTACCCGGTGGTTCCTCCTCCGGATCAGCGGCCGCGCTGGCCTCGGGAGCTGCTGAGCTCGGTCTGGGCACCGATACCGCAGGCTCGCTGCGCGTACCAGGCTCCTTCAGCGCCTTGTACGCCTGGCGACCCACCCACGGCATCATTGACACCACCGGCGTCCTGCCACTGGCTCACTCCTTCGACACCTTGGGTCTGCTGGCACGTGATGCTGTCGTGCTTGAGGCGGCCGCGGCAGCGCTGCTGCCTCGAGCTCAGGTGCAGCGAGCTCAGGCACTGCTGCGCTCTCGCACGCTCCTGCACCTGGCTCAACCTCCGGCCGCTCTGGCCGTGGAGGCCGCCATGACGGCGCTGGCGGTCCAGACGGGATTGCCCATCCACGACCTTGACGATGACTTCACCCTCGAGCAGGTCGCGGCTTGGACGGCCGCCTTCCGTACCGTGCAGGCGGCCGAGGCCTGGGCCAACCACGGCGGCTTCATCAGCGCCAATCCTGGTGCCCTCTCCCCGGACGTTGAGGAACGCTTCCGGGCGGGAGTCGACATCGATGCGCATGCTCTGCAGGCGGCGCGCTCAACGATTGCGCAGACGGCCGCCCGACTAGAGACGATCTTGCAGCGGGGATGGTTGTGCCTGCCAAGCACCGCAAGCCCAGCGCCGCCCATCGAAGCCACCAGTGATGACCTCGAGAGAATCCGCACGGCACCCTGCAGCTGACGACCTTGGCCTCACAAGCCGGTGTCCCCGCATTGGGCCTGCCCTGGGGCCGCGTCGGTGACCTGCCCATCGGTCTGTGCGTGTTGGCCCCGCGCGGACAGGACCGATCACTGTTGTCGCTTCTCACCGAGGTGGCACCGACGCGCTGCTGATCGGATGGCCATCCACCGGAACTGATCCATGCGTGCTTCAAGCACCGCGCCGGCTTGGACGAGCGCCCTCTGGGCCTGCTCCCCGTTCGCTCCTGACGCGACCGCGTGACATGCCATGAGTTGCTGATGCGCAGCGCGCATCCGTAGGCATGTCACCTGGAACTGCGCTCACATCGTCACGAGGGGCTGACCGCGGCCAGGGTTGCCGCGTCCGGCAGTGCGGCCTGCTCCTCCGGTGGAAGCGTGTCGTAGGTGTAGGCGGCCACCGCCACCGGGGCGGCGGTGCTGGTCAGGGCGTAGCGCACCGCCTGCTCGCGGGGCGCCTCGGTGCACAGGAGGATTCCGACGGTGGGGGCGTGCCGCTCCGGCCGGCGCAGCCGCTCGTCGACGAGGGCCACGTATGCGCCGAGCTGGCCGGTGTAGGCGGGGGAGAAGGCGCCCACCTTCAGCTCGACGACGACGTAGCGTACCTGCTCGACGGAGAAGAGCAGGAGGTCGACGACCATCTCGCTGTCGTCGACGGGGAAGTGCACCTGCCGGCCGACGAAGGCCATCCCGTGCCCGAAGGCCGTGAGGGTGTCCTGGAGTACCTCCCGCTAATGGGTGTGCACCGGGTTGGTCATGGGCCAAGCTGGTGTCCGATCCGCTGGCTGGTGAGCACTTCCTCCCGCGGGCCTGCAGATCGAGGTCTTCCGCAAAAGCGTGCCCCAGTCGGTTGGCGAGGAGGTCTGCACGGCTGGTGGGATGTCGTGCCGTCTGATCGTGGCTGAGCACTAATCCATTAGGTTGCTCCGGTCCTCTTCCGGCTCGCGTTGGTGCTCGTGCGGGATCCGCGGTCGAGGAGAGCGGGGAAGGATGATGCTGTTCATCGGGGACGACTGGGCGGAAGATCACCATGACGTGGAGATCGTCGCCGAGGACGGCAGACGCCTGGCGAGGCGACGACTGCGCGAGGGCATCGCAGGCGTCGAGGCGCTGCACGCACTGATTGCCGATCATCTCGCGGATGGGGGCGAGCCCACCGATGTCGTGGTCGGCATCGAGACCGACCGCGGGCCGTGGGTGCCGGCCTTGATGGCCGCGGGCTATTCCCCCGCGAGCGGGCGGTACCCCCAGGTCCACGCCATCAACCCGCTGCAGGCGGCTCGCTACCGCCAACGGCACGGCGCCTTGGGGCCAAGAGGGACGCCGGCGACGCGCACACCCTGGCAGAGCTCGTGCGCTTGGACCGCGCGCACCACCGGCTCATCGCGGGCGACTCAGTGCTGGCCGAGGCGGTCAAGGTGCTGGCGCGTTCTCATCAGTCGTTGGTCTGGTCGCGTCAGCGGCAGGTCAACATGCTGCGTTCGATGCTGGGGGAGTTCTACCCCGCTGCACTGCAAGCTTTCGCCGAGGAGGAGGACGGGCTGCTCAGTCCAGCTGCTGCCGACGTCCTGGCAATCGCTCCCACGCCCGCGCAAGGGCGACGGTTGAGTATCGCTCGCTTGGAGAAGGTGCTGCGAACGGCGGGCCGGCAGCGGTCCGTGACGGTGATGGCACAGCGTCTGCACGCCGCCCTACAGTCGCCGCGGCTGGCCGCGCGTGAGGGCGTGGACACCGCCTACGGCGCCAGCGTCAGCGCGCTGGTCGCGGTCATCGCCGAACTCACCCGGCAAGTTCAAGCACTGGCGGAGCAGGTGAGTGCTCACTTTGGCCAGCCCCCGGACGCTGAGGTCTACTCGAGCCAGCCCGGGCTCGGGCCGGTCCTCGCCGCCCGGGTGCTGGCCGATTTCGGCGACGATGCTGAGCCCTACGCCGACGTAAAGTAGCGGCGCAACTACGCCGGCACCTCACCGATCACGCGCGCCTCGGGCAAGAGCAAAGCCGTCTTGGCTCGTCATGTCCGCAACCGTCGTCTGGCCGATGCGCTCTACGCCCAAGCTCTCAGTGCGCTGACCACCTCCCCGGGAGCCCGCGCCTACTACGACAGCCGCCGCGCCACCGGCGCCACCCACCACCAGGCCTTGCGGGCGCTGGGTAACCGCCTCGTCGGCATCTTGCACGGCTGCCTGCGCCATCACCTGACCTATGACGAGTCCATCGCTTGGCCCAGCACTAGGCCAGCTCTGGCTGTGGTTGCCGCTTGACCGTTGGTCCCGTGGGATGTCTTGCGGGGGCGTTGCACCAGTTCAAGCGGCTGCGTACCCGCTACGAGGTGCGCGCTGACCGGCATCTGGGTCTGCTACAGCTGGCGTGCGCACTGATCTAGCCACCGCAAGCTCCCGACCTCACAGTGAAAGGAGCTGTTAGAGCGCGACGTGCCTGGTGAGCTGCACGGCGAGGTGAGCTACACGGTGACGACGTGTACTCCTGCGCTTCGCACGGCCTCCAGGTCCTCAGGGGTGGCGCCGCGATCGGTGACGAGGTCGTCGACCTCGGACAGGGCGCTGATGCGCGCGAACGTCACCCTGCCGATCTTGGAGCTGTCGGCGATGACGATGCTGCGCCGAGAGCGGCGCAGGAAGGCGAGGTCGGTCTGCGCCTCCATCTCATCGTAAGTGGTGCAGCCGTCCTCGATGCTCAGGCCGTCGACGCCGATGAAGGCCATGTCGAGGTGGTAGTTGGAGAGCATCGACTCCGCCGCCGGTCCGACGAGCTCCAGCGAGTGGCGGACGATGCCCCCGATCACGACTAGGCGGATGCCGTTGCGTCCGGCCAGCTCGACGGCGATGTCGAGCGCGTTGGTGACCACCGTGATGCCTCGCCGCTCGTTGAGGGCCCGGGCGAGTTCGAGGGCGGTGGAGCCACCGGTCATCCCGACGATGGCGCCGTCGTGGATGAGGGCTGCCGCCGCTGCACCGATGCGGCGCTTGTCGCCGTGGCGGCGCGTCGCCTTCACCCGCACCGGCAGCTCATCGCCCACCTGGTTGGCCACCGCTCCGCCGTGGGTGCGCACCAGCAGGCCGTTGGTGCTGAGCGTCTGCAGGTCCCGGCGCACCGTGGCCCCGGAGACGCCCAGTGCTGCGGCCAACTCGATGACGTCCACCGATCCGCCGTCGGAGACGCGATCGAGGATCGCGCTGAGCCGTTCAGCCTTCCGCATCCGTCGGACCCTACCCGAGTGAGCACTTTTGCGCGTTCACTCACGAGCGTGTCCGCAACAAGAACGCAACATGAGGCCGTTGACGGCGATGGAGTGGACTCCTAGTGTTCACTTCGACAACCGCGCAAAAGTGCTCACAGTGAAGTGAGCGATCTGCGCAAAATCCATGCACTTGGGAGGCGTCATGCCGAAGCAGGGAAGCGCACCAGCAGCCCGAGCAGCGCTTTCGCGCCGCAGCGCGCTGGCCGGTGCCACCGCGGTGCTGCTGAGCGCCGGCTGCGGCGGCGGCAGCGGCGCCAGCAGCGGCGGATCCACCCAGACCAGCGGTGTCACCATCACCGTCGCGCTGGCCGGGGACCCGCTGCCGCAGGCCGCCCTGGACACCTTCACCCAGGACACCGGCATCACCGTCAAGTGGGTCAACCTCGACTGGGACAGCCTGCAGACCAAGATCTCCGCGGCAGCCACCGCCAACACCTACTTCGCCGACGCCACCAACGTCGACTGGTCCCGAGTGGGGCAGCTGGGCAGGCTCGGCTGGTTCCACCCGATGGAGTCCTACCTCGACACCGACGCCATGGCAGAGGACGTGCCGCAGCTGGCCTCCTTTAGCACCGGCGGCCACGTGGTCGGCATCCCCTACGACGCCTCCTTCATGGTGACCACCATCAACGTCGACATGTTCACCGCCGCGGGAGTCGACCCAGCGCCGGCGACGATCGAGGAGTACACCGAAGCCCTGCGTCAGATCAAGGCCCGGGGCATAGTCGAGCACCCCTTGAACATCCCCTTCGCGGCCGCCGAAGGACTCTCCACCTACTGGTACGAGACCACCGCGGCCTTCGGGGGCAGCGTCCTGGACGAGAACGGCGAGGCGCAGTTCACCGACCCGGACTCCGGCGGCTACCGCGCAGCCGAGTGGATGGTGGGCGCCCTGACCGAAGGACTCGTCGCGCCCGGCAGCATCAACGTCACCGACAGCCAGGGCCAGCAGACGCTGATGGCCCAAGGGCAGGTCGCCAGCACCTTCTCCGACTACTCCGGCACCGTCGGCACCCTCTATGACGTCCCCGCCTCCAGCACCGTCGTCGGCAAGGTCCGCTACCTGCCCACCCCGGGGGTGGACGGGCCCGCGGCAAACCTCAGCAACCCCGACGGCATCGGCATCCCCAAGCAGGCCAGGTACCCCGACGCCGCAGCCAAGTTCATCGAGTGGTTCACCTCCCAGCAGCAGCAGACCGACTTCGCCGGCGTCAACGGACCCGAGAAGGCCTACACTGGCTACCCGATCCCCTCCCGTCTCTCGGCGGTGCAGGCGATGACCAGCGGTGGCAACCTCGTGCAGGGCGATGCACTGATCCCGATGCTGGAGAAGTCGAGGCCGGTCTTCGAGGGCGGGGCCCCCACCTGGTACCCGGAGTTCTCCAACGCCGTCTACACCAACCTGCACGCCGCAGCCACCGGCTCGATGAGCGTGCAAGCCGCCATGGAGGGCGTCGCCGACAAGGCCGAGCAACTGGCGAGCGGTTCGTGACATCGACTTCGCAGGCACCCAGGACACCGGGCGCCACCGGTGGCGCCGGCACCGCTGCGGGCGAGGCCACCGCCACCGGCCGGCGCCGCGTCGACCTGCTGCCCTACCTGCTCGTCGCCCCCGTCGCCGTCTTCATCATCTGCCTGGCCCTGGTCCCCGCGGTCTTCACCGTCGTCCAGTCCTTCTTCCGCGTCAGCGCACTGGACCCGCCGACGCGCTTCGACGGCCTCGGCAACTTCACCCGCCTGCTGCGCAACGACGCCGTCGTCTCCAGCCTGGTCAACACCGGCTTCTACGTCCTCGTCGGCGTCACGCTCTCCACCCTGCTCGGCGTGGCCATCGCGGTGGTGCTGCAGCGCCCCTTCCGCGGCCGCAGCCTGGTGATCGCCGTCGCCATCCTGCCGTGGGCGCTGCCCGGGGTGGTCGAGGGCATCCTGTGGAGCGGCATCTTCGATCCCAGCTCCGGGCTGATCAACAGCCTGGTGGCCTCGCTGCACCTGGGCTCCGGCGACACGCTGCTGCTGGGCCAGCACCGGCTGCTGACCATCGCGCTCATCGAGCTCGTGCAGGTCTGGCAGATCACCCCGCTCTCGGCGCTGCTCATCCTCGCCGCGCTGCAGCTGATCCCCGCTGAGCTGTACGAGGCCGCACAGATCGACGGCTGCTCGCGCTGGTCAGCCTTCTGGCGCATCACTCTGCCGTTGGCCCGCCCGGGCATCGCAGTGGCCATGGTCCAAGCCGCCATCGCCACCTTGAACGTCTTCGACCAGCCGTACGTCCTCAACGGGGCAGCCGACACCGGCGCCTCGGTGATGATGCAGACCTACTTCATCAGCTTCCAGAACCTCGACTTCGGACAGGGGTACGCCTTGTCGCTGCTCATCACCCTGACCACCCTGGTGATCTCCTTCGCGGTGGTCCGGCTGGTCTACCGCAAGGTGGAGCTGTGAGGACCCGCACCCCCGCCCTGCGCTGGAGCGGCATCGTCCTGGTCCTGCTGTGGTCGCTGATCCCGGTGTACTGGGCGGTCAAGACCAGCATCCAGACCGAAGCCGATGCCCGATCCAGCCCCGCCCAGTACGTGCCGACCCGACCGACCCTGGACAACTACCGGGCGCTGCTCACCGGATCCGGTGACGTGCCCGAGCAGATCCGGCGCGCCTCGCTGAACATCGTCATCGAGTGCGGACTGGCCACCATCATCACCGTGGTCCTGGCGACCCTGGCCGCCTACGCCTTCGCACGCATGCACTTTCGCGGGCGCAACCTGCTCTTCTACGCACTGCTGGCCACCATGGCCTTCCCCGCCTACACCACCCTCATCCCGCTGTACCGCATCATGAGCAGCCTGGGACTGGTGAACACCTACACCGGTATCGTCCTGGTGTACGTCTCCGGCTTCCTGCCACTGGCCACCTGGATCCTGCACAACTACTTCGCCAGCCTGCCGGTCAGCATCGAGGAAGCCGGCCTGGTCGACGGTGCGCACCGGTTGCAGGTCCTGTGGCACCTGCTGCTGCCGTTGGCCCGCCCGGGCATCATCTCCACCGCGCTGATCACCTTCCTCTTCGCCTGGGCGCAGTTCCTCTTCCCCCTGGTCCTCTCCAGCGACATCTCCACCCAGCCGCTCACGGTCGTCATCGCTTCCCTGCAGGGACGGCACGTGGTCCCCTCCACCCTGCTCAACGCCGCCGGCGTGCTGGCCATCGCCGTGCCCGCAGCCCTGGCCCTGATCTTCAACCGCTACATCGTCAACGGCCTGCTGGCCGGCAGCACCAAGTGAGCGCCCCCCCGCGCTGCCACCTCCCGCGCTGCCACTCCGCGCAATAGCGAGGGCGGCGCCACCACGTGCACGAGCGAAAGAGGCACACCTCATGGCTGACAAGTCCATCGTCCTCATCGGTGCAGGAAGCACCGTCTTCACCCCCGGCCTGATGACCGACCTGGCCTCCAGCCGCATCTTCGACGGCTGGAACGTGCACCTGGTCGACCTCAACGCCGAGGCCGCCGACACGATGGCCCGCCTCGGGCGACGCATCGCCACCCAGCGCGGCGCAGACTTGACGTTCACCCCGCACACCGACCGCCGCGAGGCCCTGCCCGGTGCCCGCTTCGTCACCACGACCATCGCCGTCGGCGCAGCCGAGGGCTGGCGCCACGACGTCGAGGTCCCCACCCGCTACGGCATCGCCCAGACCGTGGGCGACAGCGTCGGCCCCGGCGGCGTGCTGCGTGCACTGCGCCACGTGCCCGAACTGGTGGCCATCGCCCGCGACGTCGCAGACCTGGCTCCACAGGCGCAGCTGGTCAACTACTCCAACCCGTTGACCGCCAACGTCATGGGCATCACCTCACAGACACCGGTGCAGGCGGTGGGCCTGTGCCACGGCACGATGCACACCCTGGCCAAGATCGCCGCCGACCTCGGCGTGCCGGCCGGGGAGGTCCACGCGACCTTCGCGGGGCTGAACCACCTGTGCTGGCTGCTGGAGCTGCACCACGGCCCGCAGGACCTCTACCCCCGCCTGCGCCAGGCCGTCACCGAACGCGCCGGCGGCATCGATGCTCCCGCCACCAGCGAGGAGGGGCTGCACCTGGCCGTCTCGGCGGACCTGTACCGCACCTTCGGGCGCTACCCGGCACCGGGGGATCGGCACGTCGCGGAGTTCTTCGGCCACTACCTGCGCGCCGCCGACGGCTCACCGGCCGACGAGAGCGACCTGCCCTGGGGCCTGCAGGGCGGACGCGATGACACCATGCGCTACATCGGTGAGAAGAGCGACCTGTGGGAGCGCCTGCACGCCCAGGCCGACGGCACCCTGCCGCTGCCGGAAGGTGAGAACCAGGAAGCCGAGCGGCTCGTCTCCATCGCCGAGGCCATCGTCACCGGACGCGATCACGTGGAACTGGCGGTCAACGTCCCCAACCAGGGGAAGATCCCCAACCTGCCGTCCACGGCCGTCGTCGAGGTGCCCGCGGTCGTGGGAGCCGGCGGGATCACCGGGCTGGGCGTCGGCCCACTGCCGCAGGCCATCGCCGCGGTTCTGACCGCCCGCGCGCAGCAGCAGGAGATCACGGTGCGCGCCGCTCTGGAAGGCAGCCGCGAGCTGGCCGTGCAGGCCCTCGTGCTGGACCCGCTGGTCGCCGGGCGCACCATGGCCGAAGCCATCCTCGACGATGCGGTCAAGGCGCACGGCGCCGGCCTGGAGCCCTTCGCCGCGGCGACCGCGCCCGCCTGATCACGGCGCCCAGCACTCAGCGGACCGGCACTCAGCGGGCCAGCACCTCACGCCTGCCTCCCTGCAGCGCCGGGCCCGCGATCCAGCCCGCGATTCAGCCCCGCCACCACGACTCCAGGCTCCGACCCCTCGACGCTCGAAGGAGCAGCTCGTGAGCACGCCCATCCCCACCCTGCCCGACCAGCACTCCGCCCGGCGGTTCCCCGCAGGCGAGGAGGAGCAGCTGCAGGCCGCCGAGGCCCAGGCCACCGCGCGCGAGATCGCTCAGCAACCCCAGGTGTGGCGCCACGTCCAGTCCGACTCACGCACCCGCGAGAGCCAGGTGCGCGCGTTCCTGGAGCCGTTGCTGGCTCAGCCGCAGCTGCGGATCATCCTCTCCGGGGCGGGAACCTCGGCGTTCGTCGGCGACATCCTGGCTCCCGCCCTGACCCGTGCGCTGGGGCGGCGGGTGGACGCCGTGGCCACCACGGACGTCGTCGCCGACCCGCGAGCGGTCTTCGCCGAGGACCTGCCGACGTTGTTCGTCTCCTTCGCGCGCTCGGGGGACAGCCCCGAGAGCATGACAGCCACCGAGCTGGCCGACCGCTGCCTGCGCTCGGTGCACCACCTGGTGCTGACCTGCAACCCCCACGGCCGGCTCGCCCGCGAGCACACCACGTCCGCCGCCTCGCACGTGCTGCTCATGCCGGAGGTGACCAACGACCGGGGGTTCGCGATGACCTCCAGCTTCACCTCGATGCTGCTGGCCGGCTGGCTGGCCCTGGCACCGGATGCTCGCCCACCACGCGATGAGCAGCACCTCGAACACCTGGTGCACGCCGGAGAGCAGGCCCTCTGCAGCGCCGACCAGCTCTCCGCGCTGGCCGCACGCGGCTACGAGCGCGTCGTCTACCTCGGCAGCGGGGTGCTCGCCGGACTGGCTCGCGAGTCGGCGCTGAAGCTGCTGGAGCTGACCGCGGGCGAGGTGCTCAGCTTCTTCGACACCCCGCTGGGCTTTCGACACGGTCCCAAGTCGATGCTGCGGACCGGCACGCTCGCCGTAGTCTTCCGCTCCAGCGACCCCTACACCCAGCGCTACGACGACGACATCGTCACCGAACTGCAGAGCGCGCTCGGCGCTGAGCACGTGCTCGTCGTGGGCAGCGGTGGCCCTGCCACCATCACCCTGGACGGCGCCGACCAGGTGCCCGACGTCCTGCTCGCGCTTCCCTACGCAGTGATCGCCCAGCTGCTCGCCCTGCGCTTCGCCCTGGCCCACGGAGGAACCCCGGACAACCCCTTCCCCAGCGGAGTCGTCAACCGCGTGGTGCGGGGCGTCAGCATCCACCCGCTGGACGATGCCGGAACGCGGCGGTGACCGGGGCGGGCACCGGGGCGGTGCTCGAGTCGGCTGTCGCCGCGGCCGGGCTGCCCCTCGGCGGGCCGGTGACGAGGCCGGTGACGGGGCCGATCGCTGGGCCGTTGAGCGGCGCGCGGGTGCAGCGGTGAAGGCGTACCTGGGCGTCGACGGAGGCGGCACCAAGACGGCCCTGTGCCTGATCACCGACGACGGGCAGCTGCTGGCCCGGGTGCAAGGTCCCAGCTGCTACTACCTGGATGACACCGAGCGCGGCATCGGCCTCGTCGAGGACGTCCTGGCCGAATGGGTCCCGCTGGTGTGCGCCATGTCGGGCACCACACCGGCCGCGGTGACGTCCGCCTTCTTCGGCCTACCCGCCTACGGCGAAGTCAGCGCCGACGTCGCGGCGCTGGACGACCTCCCGCGCGCCGTCCTCGGGCACGAGCGCTACCACTGCGGCAACGACGTGGTGTGCGGCTGGGCCGGCTCCCTGGCGGGAGCTGACGGCATCCACGTCGTGGCCGGCACCGGATCGATCGCCTACGGCCGCAGAGGAGAGGTGCAGGCGCGCACCGGGGGGTGGGGCGAGGTCTTCGGTGACGAAGGTTCCGGGCACTGGCTCGGTGTCCACGCGCTGCAGCTGTTCTCGCGGATGAGCGATGGCCGCCAGCCCAGCGGGCCCTTGCTGCAGGTGCTGCGCGATCACCTGGCGCTGCAGCTGGACCTCGACCTCGTCGACGTCGTCATCAACCGCTGGCACGGCTCCCGGCGCCAGGTGGCCTCCTTGTCCCGGCCGCTGGTCGAGGCCGCGCGAGCAGGAGACGCAGCCGCCGCGGAGCTGCTGGTGCACGCCGGAGCCCAGTTGGCGCAGCTGGTGCAGGCCACCCGCACCCGCCTGGGCTACACCGCGCAGGAGGTGGTGCGCGTCTCCTACTCCGGAGGCGTCTTCTCGATCCCCGAGGTGCTCGAGGAGCTGCACCGGCGACTGAGCACGCGGGGGTACGAGCTGCGTCCCCCGCGCTTCCCGCCGGACATCGGCGCAGCCCTGCACGCTGCACGCCTGGACGGATGCCTCCCGCAGGAGGTGGCCCTGCAACGCTTGGAGGAGGTCTGCGGTGACCTGCAGGCATCGGCGCGCTGACGGGCCCACCGCCCGCGGTGGCGCAGCGGATGCGGCGCCCTCGGCGCCCGCGCCGCTCCACCGCGGCCACACCACCCCGACTCCACCGCCCATGGGCGGTGGCACGTGACTCACGCGGCTCACGTGACGGTGCTGACACCCAACCCCGCCATCGACATCACCTATCGGGTGAGCCGGCAACGCATCGGCTCCACGGTGCGCGTGCTGGAGGTCCTGCGCCGCGCCGGCGGCAAGGGGATCAACGTCGCCCGCGTCCTGCGCTCCCTCGGCATCGAGGTGGCCGCTGTGCAGCCGCTTGGAGGCGCGGCAGGCGAATGGATCCACACGCGGCTGCTCGCCGAGGGCATCAGCGCCCACAGCATCCCGATCACCGAGCAGACGCGCAGCACGGTGACGGTCGTGGACGACGTCGAACACCCCACCGTCCTCGCCGAACCGGGCCCACACGTCCCCGAGGAGGCATGGGCACGCCTGTGCGAACGCGTCAGGCTCACCTGCCACGACGGCGGCATCCTCGTCATCTCCGGCTCACTGCCACCGGGCGCCGCGCCCACCCGCATCAGCGACCTCATCGCCGCTGGTCGGGGAGCGGGCGCCCGCGTCATCGTCGACGTCAGCGGCCCGGCCCTGCTGGCGGCCGCCGCCGCCGGGGCGGACCTGCTCAAGCCCAACGCCGAGGAGGCGCTGCAGGCGACCGGCGCGCAGGAGGTCGATGCCGCCATCGCCCAGCTGCTGCACGCAGGCGCACGCAGCATCGTCCTCTCCCAAGGCCGAGGCGGTCTGCTCGCCGTGGACAGCCACGGCCGGCGGCTGCACCAAGGCGCGGTGCCCGACGTCACCGGCAACCCCACCGGCGCCGGTGATGCCGCCACCGCCGGGATCGCCGCGGCCTGGGCCCGAGGTGCCGCACTGCCGGTGGCGCTGCACTGGGCGAGCCTGCTCGGCGCCGCTGCCGTCCTGCGCCCGTCCGCAGGCGAGATCGACCTGGCGGACCTGTCTTCCCTCGCCGAGCGCTTGCCCACCCCGCCCAGCACCTCACCGGCCTCCTCGCTCCCCGCACCCATTCCCGCGCGCCCGCCGCAAGGCCCACTGGCCGGCCCCGCGGCCGGCTGAGAACGGAGCTCACCGTGACCGCCCTCTCTGGATCCCGCGCCACCGCCGTCCTGACCGGTGCCCGTGCCGGGCACCGCGGCGTCGGCGCCTTCAACGTGGTCCTGCTCGAGCACGCCGAAGCCATCGTCGAGGGCGCCACCCTGGCCGGTGTCCCGGTGATCCTGCAGATCAGCCAGAACTGCGTCGCCTACCACGGTGGCCTGGAGCCGCTGCTGCTGGCCACCCTCGCTCTCGCCGCCCACGCTCCGGTTCCGGCGCTGGTCCACCTCGATCACGCCGACGACGTCGACCTCGTGCGCGCAGCCGTCGCTGCCGGCGTGGACAGCGTCATGTTCGACGGATCCCGCCTGCCGTATCCGCAGAACGTCCGCCTGACCCGCGAGGTCGTCGAGCACTGCCACGAGCACGCGGTACCCGTCGAGGCGGAACTGGGCGAGGTCGGCGGCAAGGACGGCGTGCACGCCCCGGGCGCGCGCACTGATCCCCTCCAGGCGGCCGCCTTCGTCACGGCCACCGGCATCGACAGCCTCGCCGTGGCCGTCGGCAGCTCGCACGCCATGACCCAACGGGTGGCCACCTTGGACCTGGACCTGATCGCCGCACTGGCCGGCGCGGTATCGGTTCCCCTGGTGCTGCACGGCTCCTCGGGAGTACCGGACGATCAGCTGTCGGCCGCTGTGCGCGCAGGCATGACTAAGGTCAACATCTCCACGCACCTCAACGGCTTGTTCACACAGGCCGTACGCGAGGTCCTCGGCAACGACCCAGCCGTCGTGGACCCTCGCAAGTACCTCACCCCCGCCCGCAGGGCGGTCGCGGCGGAGGTCGAGCGCCTGTCGCGCCTGCTGGCTGAAGCATGAGCGGTGAGGCTCAGCAGGCCGCGTCATAGGCATCGAGCAGCTTTTGGGCGATGCGACCGCGGTCGGAGACCTGGTGGTCGTTCTGGCGCAGCCATGCACGTACCGCGTTCATGTCACGACCGGTGCCTTGCGCGCCGACGGTACCGCTTCTGCGTGAGGTGCCCGTGCTCCTGCCGCCGCTGCGAGCGGTGCTGATGCGGCGGGGCGTTCTCGATCCAATCGTGGAAGGACTTCTCGATGGCTGCCGCGTGGTTCTCGTTGAGGTCGATCTCATACGCCACGCCTTCAACGCGAAGGTGATCGTGCGGGTCGCTTCCAAGCCGTTGATGTCACCAGTGAGGATCACTCGAGCCTCTTGATCCAGGGTTCGAAGCATGCGACACCACGACGATCCACCCATGCATCGTGAGATGCTCAGCGAGCGTCGCCACCCGACGTGCAGCGTCCCTACCGGCGAACTCCTCCGACAAGGCGTGCGGAACTGCAGCACGCGTCGGCACTGTCCTTGCGAGCGGGTTCCGAGGTGAGAACCCGCTGAGTGCCGACGAGCGCGTCCACCGCCGCAGTGGCGCCACCTTGAGCGAGTACTACGAACAGCGGCTGCGCTCCCCGGCCACCGCCGGCCACCGCGGCACCCGCGGCGCGGTGCCACGAGCACGATGCCCAACGTGTCCCTCACCTCCGCGCTGGCCGGATCCTCTGGCGCGGTGGCGGCGATGCCACAGGCTGTCGCTGCGGGCGGTGACGTGTGGAACCCGGCAACGCGCGATGATGTCGTCTCCAGCGGCGCTCGCTTCACCGCAGGAGGCGGCCCTGCTGCGCAACCCCCGCACACAGCTCCTGTGACCCGCAGGCTCAAGGGTCGTTCGCTGCTCCTGCCTCATCTTCGCCACCGACAGACAATGCTCGGGGCATCCTGGTTGCGTCGTGCATTCTGTTGAGGCCGCTACCGTCCTCCAGGGCGGCGGTCGGGGCGGCGGTCGGGGCGGCGGTCGGGGCGGCGGTCGGGGCGGCGTTCGGTGAGGTAGATGCCTACTCGGTGTGGACACCACCGTCATCGACACCGTTCGCATTGGCGACGGCTGGGTCGACGGCGCCACCTGCCGACGCACGCGGCCCGGGTGGTGGGCGCACTGCTCGAGCAGGGTGAAGTTGAGGTCAGCGTGGGTCGCCGCTTCGCGCTCGCACGGCAGTTCGAATCCGTCGCGGTGGACGAAGCAAGCGAGCTGGACCAGGCAAGCGGTGGACACGTGCGGGTCTCGATCACATCTCAGTCACCGCAAGTGCGCCGCTCGTGTAGCGCGCCGAGTCTGCGCGTGGCTCCATGGAAGGTGCGCACCCCGCGCAGCTCGCAGCCAGTACGCGATGAGGAGGACGCGATGCCCCGAACACCCACCACCGGTCACCCACTCGGCCATTCCCTCGGCCATCCCGCCGATCAGCGGCACCAGAGCCACCAACGCCCACCCGATCTCCTCTTGGAGCCCGGTACCCGTCACGGCGTTCCTGCCGAGCGACCCCCACGAGCATCCCAAGCGCGACCCACCGCTGAGGATGAGGTGGTGGCGTTGCGTGGCAGCGACGGGTTGACCGCCGTCGAGCGTGAGGCGCTGGCGCACCGCTACGACGTCATCGTCCGCACCGCTTCCTGATCCACCAGCACGCAATCCATTGGCACTCCAGTTGTCGATCCATCTCTGACCTCCCCACCGGCCCTGTCGGCCTCCGGCGCACCGCCCGGAGCCCAGGCTCTTCCTGCCGGTGGGGACGACACCCCGCACCGCGCTCGACGCGCCCGCCGCCGACTGCTGACGCGCGCTCGGTGTGATGCGCGTTCGGTGTGATGCGCGCTCGGTGTGATACGCAGAAGCTCCACCCCGCCCTCGCGGCAGCTTCCCCGCATCCTGGGGTGATCCGCGGCTACGGGTGCGCGTCGTTTCACCCAACGGTGACACCGCCGGACGCGCGATGAGTCTCATCCCTCGAACGCCCGAGCGCCACGCTGTCGGCTGCCCAGCCGGCGATTGAGCATCCGAAGGCGCCGCACTCAACCAGCCCTCAGCCGCTGGGGCGTGGGGTCCGGTGTGCACCTCAGCGCGGTGGACGGCGCAAGGCGGCCAGGGCGCGCGCGACAGCAGGGTTCCAGCTGCCGGCGGCGATCGCGGTGAGCACCTCCTGCGCGGACAAGCCTGCTGCGGCGGCGATCAGCGCCTCAGCCTTCGGCACCTCAGCCCATCCTGGCTCCACGACCGGCGCCCGCGGCGGTGTCGGCATGGGCCGGGCAGCTGGGTGGGCAGTCACCGCTGCCACGACGGCGGCGCCCACATCGTGTGTGGCTGCGACCGCGTCTGCGGCGGCGTGTGCGTTCGCGTGGGCGTCGGTGAGCGCCCGCGCCAGCGCCCGGTGCTCCCGCGCGCTCCAACCTGCCCGGGCGAAGGGCAGCAGTGCAGTGCCGTCCACCGCGGGGTCCTCCACCAGGGGGCCGGGGTGGGGGCCTCGCCAGGTGGCGAGCAGGGCGGGGGTGAAGCCGGCGTGGTGCCAATAGGCGATGCCCGCCACGCTGGGGCGGTGCAGGGCTGCGGCGGTGTACGGCAGCAGCTGGCGCAGCTGCTCGCGCCAGCTGCTCATCACGGCTTCGTCGATGCCGTGCAGCGCTGCTTGCACCGTCTCCAGTCGGGCGTGGTGTTCCGCGGCCAGCCCTGCTGATGGAACTCTGCTGCGGTAGGCGTCGGCGAGCGTGGCGGCCGGGGAGGCCATCGCCCACGCCTGCCACACCATGCGCTCCCAGGACGTTCGGTACCAGACCGTCCGCTGCCAGGTCCTCCGCTGCCAGGATGCGCTGACGTCCGCTCCGGCGTGCGTGGAACCAGTGATCAAGGTTTGCGCCAAGGCGGCATCCCCGAAGGCGGCCTCCAGCACGCTACCGGCGTCCTGGTCGGGCGCTCGGTCGAGGATGAGGTGCAGGGTACGGGGCGCCTCGGCGCGGGCGCTCGCCACCTGTGGGTCCTCGCGCAGGCACAGGGTGAGGGTGTGCCACACCCTGGTGCTCGGCTGACCGGCGACACCCAGTGGCCCCACCGGTGGGCTCTGCTCGTCCTCGTGCAGGTGCACGCTCCACCCGGCGAGCTCGCAAGGCCCGGCAGCAGGCTGCTGCGCCGATGCCATCAGCGATGCCTGCAGCGATGCGGACGGTGACCCGGATGGCGAGCCCATGGGCGAACTGGATGGGCCGGGCGGACTAGGCCATGTCTGGTAGATCATGGGGCGGGGCGGTTCACTGGTCGACATGGCACAGACCGAGGTGCTCACCGATGCAGCGTGGGCGCGCATCGAGCCGATGCTGCCTTCGACGAAGCCGCAGCGAGGTGGTCGCTGGCGAGATCACCGGCAGATGATCGAAGCGATCGCGTGGAAGTACCGCACCGGCTCGCCCTGGCGAGAGCTGCCCCAGCGGTACGGGCCGTGGCAGACCGCCTACGACCGCTTTGCGCGCTGGGCGGCGGATGGCACGTGGCAGCGGCTTCTCGAAGCGGTGCAGGCCGATGCCGATGCCGCCGGGGAACTGGACTGGCTGGTGGCGGTGGACTCCACGCTCGTGCGGGTGCACCAGCACGGCGCCAACACGAGCCGGAGCGCACCCCCGGGGGGCTCACCTGGTCTGGACGGCGATCGCCGGAGCCGGTCGATCACGCGATCGGCCGCTCCCGCGGAGGCTTGACGACCAAGACCCACCTGGCCGTCGACGGCCGCGGCCGGCCGCTGGCGATCGTGCTGACGGCCGGCAACGTCAATGACACGAGCATGTTCGCGACCGTGCTGGGCGAGATCCGCGTGGTCCGCAGCGGTCGGGGTCGACCGCGCACCCGCCCACGGCAAGTGGTCGCAGACAAGGGCTACAGCTCGCGCGCCAACCGGCGCCTGCTCGCCGCCCGCGGCATCACAGCCACGATCCCCGAACGCGCCGACCAGCTCGCCAACCGCGGCGCCCGCGGCAGTTCAGGCGGGCGCCCGTACCGCTTCGAGGCGCGCACCTACCGCCAGCGCAACGTCGTCGAGCGGGCCTTCAACCGCCTCAAGCAGTGGCGCGGCATCGCCACCCGCTACGACAAGCACGCCCACCACTACCGCGCCGGGCTGGTGTTGGCCTCGCTGCTGCTCTGGCTCAAGTGAAGATCCGTCAGACGTGACCTAGCGCACTGCCCGCTCCTGGCAGCTGGTGGCACGTTGGGAATCTGACTGGAGCCGGTTCAGCAGGGCCAGCGGATTCAGCAGGGGTGCTGGGGCCCGAGGGTCACCGCCGGTGCTGCGCTCACCGGGGTCGTCCACCACGGTGCGTCATCTGCTGGCTAGGGTCGAAGGCGTGTCCCGCAACGCCGCACCGGTCGCCTTCGCTCTCACCACCGTCGCCGCCGTGGCAGCTGTGATCGTCGCCGCGCTCGTGCTGCCCGAGCGGGTCCCCACGCACTTCGGCGCCACCGGCGACGCGGACGACTGGAGCTCGCGCGCCGGAGCCGTCACGTTCCTGGCCCTGCTCACCGCCGGCATGGCCGGGATGTTCGCGGCCTTCGCCCGCGGCAGCGCGCGGATGTCGATGGAGTGGGTGAACGTGCCCCACAAGCAGCGGTGGATCGAGGCGGGGCTGGAGGCGGAGTTGCGCCGGCGGCTGCGCGAGGACCTGCTCCTCTTCGGGGCGGGCACCAACGTGCTGGTCCTGTCCACGACGCTCGCGGTGATCCAGGCCGCACGCTCGGGCGCCGACGCGCTGCCGTGGTGGTGGGTCACGGTGTTCGCGCTGTGGCTGGTGGCGACGATCGCGCACGCGGTGTTCATGCAGCGGGTGCGCTACCGCCTGGAGCGGGTGGTGCGCTGAGGCTGACTGACCCCACTTCCCGGGCTCTGCTGCCTGAGTGGTGCTGCCCGACCCTGCTCGTGACTGCCGGTGCCCGGCCCCGTGTGGGCCCCGCTGCAGGCGCACCAGCCGGCAGGAGTACCGGAGAGTGCGCCGTCCTCGGTGCTCGCAGGCACGACGTGCAGGCGTCGGCGCGTGCGATGAGCTAGCGGCGGCGACCACGGCGCTTGATGTGGGCCCTTGAGCGGGTTATGTCCGTTGGACGCTGTGTCCGTCGCCGTGCACAGGCGCCGTACCGGTCCAGCAGGTGGGAGGACCGGGGTGCCGGGGTGCCGGGGTGCCGGGGTGCCGGGGTGCCGGGGTGCCGGGGTGCCGGGGTGCCGGGGTGCCGGGGTGCCGGGGTGCCGGGGTGCCGGGGTGCTAAGTCTTGACCCTTCGAGGTCATCGCACGTCCTGCGACATGCTGGTCACGGGGTGAGCAGGCGGCCTACGGCGTCGACGACCACCTGCCGCCGGTGTTCGCGGGTGCTGCCGGTGAGCAGGTCGTCGAACTCGGGCACGGAGGAGTGCCACACGGCGGCGATCTGCAGCACCAGGCCGAGCAGTTCCTCCGGCAGCCAGTGCCCGGGCAGTCGCCCGTCGGCTTGTGCGGCGGCGATGGCCTCGATCTTGGTGCGGTTGGACTGCTCGATCGAACGCAGCCGTGCGGCGGCAGGAGTCGTGCCGTCTGTACCGGTCTGCTCGAGGCGGTGCCAAGCTGCTATCCGCTGCACCTCCGGGTGGTCGACGTAGGAGTCGAAGAGGCGACCCGCGTAGCCGGGCAGGTCGTCGACGTCCATCGGGACGGTGGAGGTCGTGCGCTCGACGAGGGCGTCAAAGACGGCGGCGAACAGTCCGTCCTTGCTGCCGAAGTAGTGGTAGATCTGCGCCTTGTTCGACCCGGCGGCCGCGGCGATGCGCTCGACGCGGGCGCCGGCCAGGCCGCGGGCTGAGAACTCCTGCGTCGCCGCCTGCAGCAGTCGTCTCCTGGTCGCCTCCGCGTCTCCCGCCATGTGGCCAGCATATCGACTAACCGTTTGGTTGACGTCGGGTGCGCTCGGGCGTACTGTCGTGCTTGTCAACCAAACGGTTAGTCAGGAAGGTGAGAGCTTCTCGTGTCCAAGGTCTTCCTCATCACCGGCGCCTCCCGCGGCCTCGGTCGCGCCATCGCCGAAGCCGCTGCTGCGGCCGGTCACCGCGTCCTGGCCACGGCTCGTCGCCCGCAGGACCTCGACGACCTCGTCGCCGCCTACTCCGGCGCCCCCGACAGCTCCGGCGACGGCTCGCCCGATGCTCCTCGGGGCCGGGTGCTGGCCGCCGCCCTCGACGTGACCGACGCGGCCGCTGCTCAGCGCGCCGTCGCGGCAGCCGTCGAGGCCTTCGGGCGCCTGGACGTGCTCGTCAACAACGCCGGCTACGCCAACCTCGGCAGCATCGAGGACACCCCCCTAGAGGACTTCCGCGCTCAGGTGGAGACCAACCTGCTGGGCGTGGTCACCCTCACCCAGGCCGCTCTGCCGGTGCTGCGCCGCCAAGGCGGTGGGCACGTCATCCAGGTCTCCTCCATCGGTGGGCGTGGTGCGGCCCCCGGGCTGAGCGCCTACCAGGCGGCCAAGTGGGCCGTCGGCGGGTTCTCCGAAGTCCTGGCCCTGGAGACCGCGGGCCTGGGGGTCAAGGTGACCGTCCTGGAACCCGGGGGGATGCAGACCGACTGGGCGGGCTCCTCGATGAGCGAGCACCCGGCCGGCGAGGTCTACGAACCCCTCATGGCGCAGATGCGTCGGCTCAACGACAGGCTCGCCTCCGGCGGCTCGGCCAGCGATCCTGCCCGCGTTGCCCAGCTCGTCCTGCGGGTCGCCGCCATGGAGCAGCCGCCGCTGCGCCTGCTCGTGGGTGCCGACGCCGTCGACATCGCCGCCACGATCGCCCGCCGCCGCGCGGAGGAGGACGCGCGCTGGCGCGAGCTGTCGCTGTCGGTGGGTCGCGAGGACGCCGCGGAGCTGGACCTGTCTGTGCTCGGCCACTGACGCCGACGCTGCTCACCGCCCACGCCCACGGGAGTCAGCGCCGACCGGCGGTGCAGCTGGCGGCCCTCGGTGCGACGTGCCGGGCGCATCGAGGGCTGAGCTGAGTGCCGAGCCGAGCGACCGCCTGCGCAGCCGCAGGTGGTCGCTCGCCTCTCCAGGCGGTCCACGAGCAGCTGACCCTCGCCACGGGGCGCCGCTCACGGGTGGAAGAGGCCGCTCACGGGTGGAAGAGGCCGCTCACGGGTGGAAGAGGCGCTCCACCTCGATGAGGGCGTCGTCGAACTGCTGCCCGATCCGGCTGAAGTCGTCGCCCCCGGCGCAGGCGGTGAGCGCTTTCTCCAAAGCGGCCAGTACGACCGCGCACGGCAGCCTCGCCGACGCAGAGCCCTCCGCCCGGCGGGTGCGCCGGGCCACGACGAGGCAGAGCTGGTCGATCCACGCGTCGTGCTGCTGCAGGTCACGACGGCGCAGTTCGGGTCGGAGCGGTTGAGGGCAATGACGGTGCGCATCAACGCCTGGTCGACCAGGACCGCCTCCACGACGACGTCGAGGCTGGGGCAGTGCCTGCAGCACCCCCTCGCCGGCCGGGCGCTGGCTCCAGCGCTCCGCGGCCGTGGCGCTCAGGCGTTCCATCGGTTGCAGCACGGCGTCTACCGTGGAGGCGATGTAGCTGAAGAATGCGCGCCTCGACACCCCGACCCGCGCGGAGATGACCTCCGCCGTGGTGGCGGCGAAACCGTGCTGCTCGAAGGTGGAGATCGCGGCTGCGGACAGTTCCGCACGGATCGCCTCTCGTGTGCGCTCGCACCCCCCTTGGCCGTGGTGGGAGGCATCAGGGGGATGGCGGGCACTGCGATGCCGCCAGCTGAGCGCCTCTGGTTGTTGCTGATGGCGCGTCAGTGAGTGCGTTGGTGTCAGTGCATCGTAGGGTCTGTGATCGCGCCCTCGATCATCCACACCTCGGTGTCTTCGAGGTCATCGCCCTGCAGGACGGCGCCGCCCACATGCCCCCCTCGGCCTCCCCGGGCGCCGACTTCACCGAGCACCCCGACCTGCTGGACCAGGGCGGCACCTACCTCATCCACATGGGACATTCCCGGTGTGCAGCCCAGGCGGCGCCGTCTTCGTCGACGCCGGCGAGGCAACCATGCCCTTCCCGCTGCGAATCATCCAGGTCGACGGGCTGACCAACCCGCCCGAGCACCCGATGACCTCAGGGAGCCTGCCGATCGCCCTGGCCCGGGCGGGCGTCGTCCCGGCCGAGAGCAGCGCCGTCCGCTTGAGGCACCTGCACCTGGATCACACCGGTTGCCTCATGCACGAGGAAAACCCTTACTCCGCAACGCAACAGTGCACTACGGTCAGCAGCACTGGCAGGTCCAAGTGGCCTGCGTCCCCGCCGACGACCCCGCCAGATCGTGCAAGCCGTCCACGCTGCGGAGGTCCTGCGTCCGAACGCCGATCCGTCCGCTCACCCCGGCGGCGACGGCCACGTGGACGACGCGGATGACGCGGACAGCGCGGCGGGGACCGCCGACGTCGATGCGGACGTGGAAGTGTTGCCCGGCATCCGCGCTGTGCCGGTCGCAGGCCACACCCCGAGCAGCCACCTCATCCCGTTGGACTCGCAGGGGCAGCGGCTGATCTTCGGGGGGACCTGTTGGAGCACCCGGGGCAGCTCTGCGACGCCGGCATCTACTTCGTGAACGACATCGAGCGCTCAGCGCGCCCGCGCCCACCTCTTCGAGCAGGCACTGAGCCAGGACATGATCCTGGTCGCCGCGCACCTGAGCCACCCGGTGTTCCGGCGCATCAGCGCACGAAGCACCTGGCTCGATGCCACCAGCGCCCGGTAGAAGCAGCAGCGCCCGGTAGGAGCCGCAGCGATCGGTGACGTCAGCGGCGCCCGAGGCGGCGAGGATCGCGCCCGACGGTGGTCATCGTGCTGATGTCCCGGGCCCCGCAGAACCGTAGCGTCCTCGGCGCGGCCGGCCACGCACCGCCGCGCCCACCTCATCCACGCCGGGCCTCCCGCACCCACCGGGCGCCCGGCGGTGATCCCCAGGGAGACCTCATGAGCCTCGCAGCACCAGCAACCTCCCTCGAGCAAGCGCCGGGCCGCTACCGCTCCGACGAGGCGTCGACCGAGTTCGCCGAGCACGGCGGCTACCGCTACGCCTACCGGCGGTTCGGCCCCCGTGGCGGGACGCCCCTGGTGCTGTGCCTGCGCTTCCGCGGCACCATGGACCACTGGGACCCCGCGTTCCTGCAGGTCCTCAGCGACGAGCGCGACGTCATCGTCTTCGACAACCGTGGGCTGAACCTCACCTCCGGCCCGCCCGCGCAGTCGATCGAGGAGATGGGTCGGGGGCTGCTGGACCTGCTGGACGCGCTGGGCCTGGCCGCTGTCGACGTCCTCGGATGGTCGCTGGGCGGGATGGTCGCCCAGGCCGCGGTGCTCGCCCAGCCGCAGCGCTTCCACCACCTCGTCGTCGCCGGCAGCACCTCCCAGGGAGTGCCCGGTCAACCCGCGCCCGAGCCGAAGGTCTGGCAGGTCGCCGGTCGCGGCGCCAACGACGACGAGGACTTCCTCTACCTCTTCTTCCCCCAGACACCAGCGGGCAGGGCCGCCGGGCTAGCGTCGCTGCGCCGCCTGGACCACCGGCTGACCACGTCGCGAGCGGTCGTCTCGGCTGAGGGGGTGCAGGGGCAGCTGACCGCCATCCGCGCCTTCACCGAGGGCTTCTGGTCCCGGCTGCCGGAACTGCGGCTGCCGGTGCTGGTGGCCAACGGCTCGCACGACGTGATGATCAACGCCTACGCGACCTACGCGATGTCGACGAGGCTGCCGAACGCGCGGGCGGTGCTGTACAGCGACGCCGGGCACGCCTTCCTCTTCCAGCACGAAGCCGAGTTCGGCGAGCAGGTCCTGCGCTTCCTGCGCTGACGAGGCGCCGGGCTCCAGGACACCTCCTGCTCACACCTCCCGCTCCTGCACCACCGTCTCGACCGGCCCACCGGCGTCCCACCGGGGAGCACCTGCGGGTCGGCCACCGTCCCGCGTCAGCACCACGGCGCGACCGCCGTCGCCGGGGGATGGCCGGACTCGCGTCCCGGCGTTCCACCGGCGACGGCGGCCAGTCGCCGTCAGCGGTGGACGACGACCTTGCCGACGGTGCGCCCGGTCTCCACCAGCCGGTGCGCCTCGCGCAGGCCCGCGGCGCTGAAGTCGTCGATGGCCGTGGTCATCGTCGTGCGCACCCGGCCAGCGTCGACGAGGGCCGCCACCTCGCCGAGCAGCCGCTGCTGCTCGGCGAGGTCCGGGGTGGTGTACAGCGATCGGGTGAACATCAGCTCCCAGTGCCAGGCGATGCTCTTGCTCTTGAGTGGGAACAGGTCCAGCCCCACCGGGTCGTCGATGGCCACGATCTGCCCGAACGGCTTGACGACCTGCGCGAATGCCTCGACGTTGCCCGTCGAGTTCGGCGAGAAGAGGAACTCCACGCCCTCGGGGGCCACCGCCTGCACCGAGGTCACCAGGTCGTGGTGGTCGATGACGGCGTCGGCGCCCAGCTGCTCCACCCAGGTGCGCGAGGCCGGCTTGCCGGCGCTGGCCAGCACCCGCAGCCCGGTCAGCTGCTTCGCGAGCTGGACCATGATCGAGCCCACGCCGCCGGCGCCGCCGAGGACGGCGAGGGTGCCGGTGGAGGAGGCGCCCAGGCGCAGCCGCTCGAAGAGCGACTCCCAGGCGGTGATGGCGGTCAGCGGCAGCGCGGCGGCCTCGGCGAAGCTCAGGCTGGCGGGCTTGCGGGAGACGATGCGCTCGTCGACGGCCTGCAGCTCGGTGTTGGAGCCGGAGCGGGTGATGTCCCCGGCGTACCAGACCTCGTCGCCCGCGGACAGGCTCGTCACGGAGCTGCCGACCGCCTCCACGGTGCCGGCGGCGTCCCAGCCGAGGACCTTGGGGGCCTGCTGCGGACCGAGGCCGGAGCGGACCTTGACGTCGACGGGGTTCACCGAGACGGCCTGCACCCGCACGAGCACGTCGTGCGGGCGCAGTTCGGGGACTTCGACCCGCACGTCCTGCAGCGAGGCGGGGTCGGAGATCGGCAGGCCGTCGAGGGCGGCGACGGCGTTCACGGTGCTCGGGGTGCTCATGGTGGTCATCCTCTGTGACGGTGCTGGAGCGGTGCGGGCGGGGTCGGTGCGGGGTGCGTGCGGGTGGTCAGGCGAAGCGCCCGCCGCCGTCGACGTGCAGCGTCGTGGCGGTCAGGAACGGGTTGGTCATGGCGAACAGGGCGGCTTCGGCGAGGTCCTCGGGGGTCCCGGTGCGGCGCGCGGGGTTCGCGGCCGCGGTGCTGCGCAGGAAGGCCTCCTTGCGCTCGCCGAGGCCGTCCCAGGAACCGGAGTCCACGACCCCGGGTGAGACGGCGTTGACCCGCACCGGCGCCAGCTCCACCGCCAGCGCCTGGGCGAGGAAGGCGACGGCTCCGTTCGCGGTGGCCATCGCGACCCGCTCCGCGGCCGGGCGCCAGGCGATGAACCCCGAGAACAGGGTCAGCGAGGTCGTGATGGGCAACCGCCCGGCCAGCAGCGCGGGGCCGAACACCTTGGCGTCGAAGGCGCGCACCAGGGAGTCGTGGTCCAGCGCGGCCAGCGGCACGTTGGCCGGAGCCGCCGCGAGGTTGACGACGTGGTCGACGCCGCCCAGCCGCCCGGCCAGCGCGGCGATGGAGGCCTCGTCGGTCAGGTCGACCTGCTCGCCGGCGGCCCCGGCCGCCTCGGCGGCCGCCGCCACCTTGTCGGGCGAGCGCCCGGCCACCACGACGCGGGCGCCGGCCCCGGCGCTGCGGCGGGCGGTGGCGACGGCGATGCCACCGGTGCCGAGGACGAGGACGGTGCTCCCGAAGAGCTGTCCGGGAAGCGGTTCGGGGAGTTCTTGGCTGGTCACGACCGGCTCAACGTCCCGCTGCACCGCCCTCGTCCCGTTCCGCGATGGACCTTCCCTGGCAGACCCATCGACTCCGCTCATGCCTCCGTCCGTGCCGGCGCTCAGCGCGCCGACGGGGCCTCGTACCAGGGAGCGATGACCGCGCGGGCCAGCGTGTGCCCGGAGAGGGTGAACATGAGCAGCGCCGGGGTCGCCTCGGGGTCGACGCCGACGTGCTCGACGTCCAAGGCGTGGACGGCGGTGAAGTAGCGGTGCGGGCCGTGCCCGGGTGGCGGGGCTGCTCCCAGGTAGCGCGCCAGGCGGGCGTCGTTCTTCAGCTGCAGCGCCCCGGCCGGCAACCCCGCGCCGGTGCCGTCGCCGGCTCCGGTGGGCAGCGAGGTGGTCGTGGCGGGCAGGTCGGCGAGGGCCCAGTGCCAGAACCCGCTGCCGGTGGGCGCCGACGGGTCGTAGACGGTGACGGCGAAGCTGCGGGTGCCGGCGGGGAACCCGCTCCAGGACAGCTGAGGGCTGGTGTCGGTGCCGCCGGCGCCGAAGATGCCGGACAGCTGCGCGCTCGCCAGCGGCTCGCCGTCGGCGACGTCGGTGCTCGTGAGCTCGAAGGAGGGCACCTGCGCGACGGCGGTGTAGGGGTCGGGGACGACGGTCGTGGTGCTCACGGTTCCTCCGGTTCAGGGTTCAGGGTTCAGGGTTCAGGGTTCAGGGGTTCTGGTCCCGGTCAGGGGACGAGGACGGCGCGGAAGCGCGCCTGGTTGGACACCATCCGCTCGTAGGCCGCGGGCGCCTGCTCCAGCGGGAACTCCTCGACCATCGCCCGCACCCCGCTGAGCGCGGCGAAGGCGAGGGTCTCCTCGACGTCGGTCGCGGTGCCGGACGGGTGCCCGGACACGCTCTTGGCCGGGGTGATCAGCTGCAGCGGGCTGACCGGCATCGGCTCGGGCTCGACGCCGATGACGAGCAGTTCGCCCTCGTCGCCGAGGCCGTCGAGGGCGGTGACCATCGCCTCGGAGCTGGCCGCGGTGGCCAGCGCCGCCCGCGGCGCGCCGAGCCGGCGCAGGGCGGCAGGCACGTCCTCCGCGGTGGAGTCGACGTACTCGTGGGCTCCCAGGTCCAGCGCCAGGCGCCGCTTGGCTTCGCCGCGGGCGACCGCCACCACCCGCAGGCCCATCGCGGCGGCGAACTGCACCCCCAGGTGGCCGAGCCCGCCGAGGCCGACGACGGCGACGGTGTCACCGGCCCGCAGGCCGCTGCGGCGCAGCGCGTTGAACGTCGTCACCCCGGCGCAGGCCAGGGGCGCGGCCTCCACCGCGGTGAGCCCGTCGGGGATGCGGGCCAGGGCGTTGGCGGGCACGAGGATCGCCTCGGCGTAGCCGCCGGGGTAGGCGACACCGGGGATCTGCGTGTTCTCGCAGTGCAGGAACGTGCCCCGCCGGCACGGGTCGCACCAGCCGCAGTGCCCGCCGTACCAGCCGACGGCGACGCGGTCGCCGACCTGCCAGGGGCGCACGTCCTCGCCGACGGCCTCGATGCGGCCGGCGATCTCGTGGCCGGGCACCAGCGGGAAGGGGTCGGCGCCGAAGGCGCCGGCGAGCACCTTGGAGTCGGTGTGGCAGACCCCGCTCGCCTCGATGCTCAGGCGTACCTGACCCCGTCCCGGTGCCGGCACCTGCCGCTCGAACAGGACCAGCGGGGCGCCGGGGGCGGCGGACTGCGCGGAACGAGCGGTCCGGGGTGCAGCACCGGCAACGAGGTCGGCGGTGGCGCCGGAGGTGGTGCTGGCAGTGGTCACGGGGTTCTCCTGGAGTGCCGGGGCGAGTGCCGGGGTGGATGTCGGGGCGAGCGTCGGGTGGGGAGCTGGATCGAGCGCCGGGTCACGCGAGGTGGTCGAGCCGGGCCAGGACGGCGGGGTCGAGGTCGACGGCCGCTGCGGCGAGGTTCTCCTGCAGGTGCGTCACCGAGGAGGTGCCGGGGATCGGCAGCACGACGGGGGAGCGCTGCAGCAACCAGGCCAGCGCCACCTGCGAGGGCGCGAGCCCCAGCGCGCTCGCGAGCCGGGCCAGCGGGCCGCGCGGGTCGCTGAGCTGCCCGGTGGCCAGCGGGAACCAGGGGATGAACCCGATCCCGCGCTGCTCGGCGACGCGCAGCAGCGGCTCGGCGGAGCGTTCGGCGAGGTTGTAGAGGTTCTGCACCGTGGCGATCGGCGCGATCGCGGCGGCGGCGTCCAGCTCGGCGACGCCGACCTCGCTCAGCCCGAGGTGGCGGACCTTCCCCTCCTGCCGCAGGTCCGCCAGCGTGCCGACCTGGTCCGCCAGCGCCACGCGGGGGTCGATGCGGTGCAGCTGCAGCAGGTCGATGCGCTCCACCTCCAGGCGCCGCAGGCTGGCCTCGACGGCGGCCCGCAGGTGAGCCGGCCGGCCATCGGTCGACCAGCGTCCCGGGCCGGGGCGGGTGAACCCCACCTTCGTGGCCACGACGAGGCCGTCGTAGGGGTGCAGCGCGTCGCGGAGGAGCTCCTCGGCGACACCGGGCCCGTAGGAGTCGGCGGTGTCGAAGAGCGTGACACCGAGGTCGGCGGCGCGGCGCAGCACCCGCAGGGCGCCCTCGCGGTCGCGGGAGGGGCCCCACACGCCCGGGCCGGGCAGCTGCATCGTGCCGTAGCCGAGGCGGTGCACCGCCAGGTCGCCGCCGATGCGGAAGGTGCCGGCGGTGGCGGCCGGCGCGGCGGCCGGTTGGAGGGTCGGTTGGCGGGTCGGTTCGTCGGTCGTGGTCACGGGAACTCCTGTTCGTCGGGATCTCAGGGGCGCGCCGGCCGGCGCGCCAGGGACAGCGCGGCCAGCGCCGCGAGGACGACGACGGCGACGGCGTACTCGCGGGTCGTGGTCAGCAACCCGCCTCCGTGGACGGTGAGGACCCCGGCGAGCACCGCCGGCAACCCCAGCCCGAGGTAGGCGGCCACGTACACCGCGGACAGCACCCCGGCGCGCTCGTGAGGTTCGGCCTGCGGCAGCACCAGGCGGATCCCGCCCTGGAACCCCGCGCCGAAACCCGCGCCCGCGACGGCGGTGCCGGTGAAGAGGACCGCCGCCGACGCCAGCGGCAGTGCGAGCAGGGTCAGGCCCATCCCCGCCGCGAGAGCGACCACCGCGACGACGACGCTGGTGCGCGCCGCCACCGGGCGCAGCAGCACCACGACGACCGCGGCCACGGCCGTCTGCACGAACAGCGCGGAGGCCCCCGCGACCGGGGAGTCCCAGCCGAGCACGGTCCGCACGAGCGCCGGGGCCAGCGAACCGTAGAACCCCGCCAGCGCCCACACCGCGAACACCACCGGCGCCGCCACCGCGAACGGTGCCCGGGAACGCGGTGGCAGGGCGATCCGCGGCGCCAGCGAGGCCAGCGCCGCCACCCGGGCGCCGTCACCGGGGCGGGCAGTCTCCGGCGCCAGCGCGACCGCTGCGGCCTGCAGCACGTACACCACCAGCAGCACCACGTACACCAGGTGCGTGGGCCAGGGCAGGAACTCCACGACCAGCGCCGACAGCACCGCGCCGGTGGCGGTGCCGACCGGTGGCGCCACCGAGTTCGCGACCGCCCCCCGGCGCCGGTCCAGGTCCAGTGCCAGCGCCCCGGCCGCCCCCACCGCCGCGCCCGTCGACAGACCCTGCAGCACCCGGGCCACGAGGAGCTCGGCGACGCCGGGGGCGGTGGCCAGCACGATCATCGCGACGACCTGCACGCCCAGGGCCGCCAGCAGCACCGGGCGGCGGCCGAGGTGGTCGGACAACCGGCCCAGCACCAGCAGCGAGGCCAGCACGGCCAGGGCGTACACGCCGAACACGACGGTCGTCGTCAGCGGCGAGAAGCCCCACTCCCGCTCGTACGTGGCGTACAGCGGGGTCGGCGCGCTGGAGGAGGCCAGCACGGTCACGGTGATCGAGGCGGCCAGCAGCAGGCGGGCGGTGGCGGGGCGTGCGGGCACGGCGGTCTCCTTCCGGCAGGGAGTGGGCGGTCCCCACCGGGAGCGGGGGCGTCGCCACCGCGAACCTAGGAGCCGCCGCCGGACGCGGGCATCAGCACGATGACCACTCCCCGACCCGCCGGGTGCTGCGCGGCCCCTCCTGGACCGGCGGAGGAGACCAGCGGGGGAGCCACACCCAGCTGGGCCGCTCGTACAGCGGGACGAAACCCGCCCGCAGCAGGTAGTGCAGCGACGGGTTGCGCGTCCCTGGCGCCGCCCGGTACGCCTCGGCGCAGATCCACGCGGCCCCGGCCGCGACGGCCTCCTGCACCCGCAGCCGCACCAGCGCGCTCTGGGCGCCACGACCCCGGTGGGTCGGCAGCGTCGCCGCACCGCACAGCGAGGCGACCGGCCCGTCGCGGAACGACAGCGCCGCCGCCACCACCCGGTCCTCCTCCCGTGCGGCGACGGGGAGGAACTCCGGAGCGGTGGCGGCGGCGGCGGCGAACAGCTGCTCGACCTCGGCCGGCATGCCCGTCCCCCGCACCAGGACGCGGGCCCACTCCGCCACCTCCGCGGCGTTCCGCACCTCCACCGGGGCGACCTGCAGCCGGGTGGGAGCGGTGGTGGGTCCGCCGGCCGCGGCGGGTGCGGGGGCGAGGGCCGGCCGCAGCAGCTCGACCCACGGGGTGCCCGCCCTCAGGCCGCACGCCCGGCGGTCTCGCTCCAGTCCGGTGGCAGCGCCTCGGGGGCGATCTGCAGCACACCGCGGGCGACGCCGTGGTGGCGCCGTGGTGGCGCCAGAACCCGCAGACCGTGCGCACCAGCTCGGCGGTGACCGGTTCGTCGACGCCGAAGCCGAGGATCTTGCTCCAGTACCCGCTGGGGTCGTCGGCGGCCGCCAGCACGACCCCTCCGCCCACCTGCAGCACCGAGACGCCCAGGGCGGCGCGCACCGGTGCCGGCGCCTGCCCGATGAAGCGGTGCAGCACAACGGCCTCGGCCCGCCCGGCGCTCCCGCCCCCGCCATCGTCGGGGCGGGGCAGGAGGGCCGTCATTGGCAGGACGACCACTGCGCCGCGGTGCGGGCCGGCCCGCTGCCCGGGTCCAGTGGTTCTACCGATGCCGGGCCCGCGGGCGCGCCCGTAGCGTCCACGACCATGAGAACCCCGGGGACACCACCCCCACCCCGCACCCCACCGGTGACCGGGCCGCGTCCTGGCGCTCCGGCCACGACCTCGCCGCTGCTGAGCGCCCGCGACCTCGTGAAGAGCTACCGGGGCGCCGACGGGCAGCCCGCACCGGTGCTGCGCGGCATCTCCCTGGAGGTCGCCGCCGGGGAGCTGGTGGCGGTCGTCGGCCCCAGCGGATCCGGCAAGTCGACGCTGCTGCACTGCCTGTCCGGTCTGGAACGCCCGACGTCCGGTTCGGTGCGCATCGCCGGCACCGACCTCACCGGTCTCTCCCGCAGCGCCCTGGCGAGGGTGCGCCGCGAGCGGGTCGGCTTCGTCTTCCAGGCCTACGACCTCATCTCCTCCCTCACCGCCTGGGACAACGTCGCACTGCCCGCCCGGCTGGCCCGCCGCGCCGTGCGCGAGGAGGACGTCGAGCGGGCGCTGGCCCACGTCGGGTTGTCCGGCCGGGCCCGCGCCAAGCCGGCGGCCCTGTCCGGCGGGCAGCAGCAGCGGGTGGCCGTCGCCCGCGCGCTGGCCGTCGAGCGCGACCTCGTCTTCGCCGACGAGCCCACCGGCGCCCTGGACACCACATCCGGCGCGCAGGTGCTGGCGCTGCTGCGCGCGGCCGCCTCCGGTGCGCGCTCGGTCGTCCTCGTCACCCACGACCTGCAGGCCGCGGCGCTGGCCGACCGGGTCCTCGTGCTGCGCGACGGGCTGCTGCACGTCGAGCTGCGCGGGGCCAGCGCGGCGGACCTGCTGGAGGCCGTGGCCGCCGCCGCGGTGCGCGGGTGAGCGGGAGCGGACGGCTGGGCCCGCTCGCCCGCCTCGTCGTCGCCGACGTCGTCGCCGACCCCCGCACCTGGGCCGGCGCCGGAGCCGTGGCCGCCACCGCCGCCGCCGTCGGGACCCCGGTGGCGGCCCTGCTCGTCACCGCCGGCCGCGTCGGCGGCACGCCGGCGCTGGCCCTGTACGCGCTCAGCGGCACCGTCCTGGCCTTCACGCTCGTGGCAGCGGTGGCCGTGCTGGGCTCCGTGGCGGGCCTGGTGGTCGGGCTGCAGCGGCGCTCGCACGCCCTGTGGCAGCTCGTCGGGCTCGGCCCGGGCGCGGTGCGCGCGATCGTGCTCGCCCAGCTGCTGCTCGTGGGCGCGGCCGGCGCCGTGCTCGGGGTGCTGCTGGCCCGCCCGCTGGTGCCCGCCGCCGGCCGCTGGCTGCTGGCCGGCACCAGCGGGCTGGAGGGCGTGCGGCTGCAGGCCGGCGGCAGCGGCTGGGTGGTGGCCGCCGTCCTGCTCGTCGTCCTGCTCGGCGGCCGGCGCAGCGCGGCCCTCGCCGCCCGCGCCGACCCCGTGGAGCTGGTGCGCACGCCGGACCCGCCGCAGCCGCGCCCCGGGCCGCTGCGCTGGGTGCTCGCGCTCGTGCTGGCGCTGGCGGCCGCCTCCGTCACCGCGAGCCTGGGCGGGCGCCGCAGCGCCGAGGAGCTGGCGGCCGCGGAGACGGGGCTGCTGCTGCTGGCGCCGCTGAGCGCGGGCGTCCTGCTCGCCCTCGGCCCGCTCGTCGTCGTCCCGGTGCTGCGCGCGTGGACGGCGCTGGTGCCCGCACGCCTGTCGGTCTCCTGGCACCTGGCCCGCGCCGCGGTCCTGCACGGCTCCGGGCGCAGCGGCGCCGTCACCGCTCCCCTCGTGCTCGCGGTCGCCCTCACCGGCGGCCTGTACGCGGCCGGCGGCACCGTCCGCTCCGCCCTGTCGGCCCTGGACGTGCCCGCTGCCGCGCTCTCGGCCCGGGCGGCGGTCCTGCTGCTGGGCGGGCCGCTGCTGCTGGCCGCCGTCGGCGCCGCCGCGATAATCTTCACGGCCGGGCGCCTGCGCGAGGGGGAGGTCGCCCTGCTGCTGGCCGCCGGCGCTCCCCGCGCCACGGTGCTGCTCGCCGCGGTCTGGGAGGCACTGGTCCACGTCGTCACCGCCACCCTGCTCGGCCTGCTCGGCGTGCTGGTGACCGCGGCGGTGGCGACCTGGACGGTGGCGGCCGCGGCCCCGGGCACCGCGCCCACGACGGGGGTGCCAGCGGCGGCGGCCACCGCCGGGGCGGCGCTGGTGCTGCTGCTGGTGGCGACCGTGCTGCCCACGCTGGCCGCGCTGCGGCACGGCCCGGGGCGCTAGGCCAGCGCCTGCGCGCGCTCGGCCCACGGCAGCGCGCCCGCCGCCCGGAACAGCTCGGCGGCCGCGCCGGCCCGCTGCGCCGCCTCGCCGCCCCGCCCGCGCCCGGCCAGCCACCGGGCGTGCGCGAGCAGCGCGCGGCCCAGCTCCAGCGGGGCCCCGCTCGTGCGGCCCGCCGCCACCGCCGCCCGGTGGTGGCGCTCGGCGCTGACCGGGTCCGTCGCCAGCAGCGCCCGCGCCCGGTGCACCAGGCAGCGCAGGTGGTCGGAGCCGAGGACCTCGGCGGCGCGGGCGGTGGCCGCCACCCGCGCCGCCACCCCGGTGGTGTCGCCGACGGCGACGGCGGCCTCGACGAGGTCCGCGAGCGCCCAGTGCGCGGTCGTGGCGTGCACCGCGACCCGGTGCAGCGGCGCCAGCGCGTCGGCGGGGCGGTCGTCGGCCAGCGCCAGCAGCCCCACCGCCCACGCGCCGCGCGCCCGGCCCAGCCGGCACGGCGGCTCGTCCCGCACGAGCTCGCGGGCCCACCGCGCCACCTCCTCGCCCTCGGCCCGCGAGCCCAGCCAGGCGTGCGCGCGGGCGGCGCCGGCTGCGGCCAGGGCGGCCAGCAGCGGCAGCTCCAGGTCGCTGGCGGTCCGGATGCCCACCTGCGCATCCGCGAGGCCGTCGGCCGGCCGGCCCGCACCGATGAGCGAGCCGGCCCGGCCTGCCAGCGCCAGGCACTCCTCGCCCACCGACCCGCCCTCGTGGAAGGCGCGCACCCCGGTGTCCCAGGCGGCAGCGGCCGTGCGCAGGTCCTGCGCCGCCTCGGCGGCGAAGGCGGCCGCCGGCAGCACCACCGGGTGCAGGGCGGCCAGCGCGGGCACGACGTCCGCCAGGGCGGCGCGCTCGCGGGCGGGTACGGCGGCCGGCTCCAGCAGCACCCGGCCGACCGAGCGCAGCACCCGCTCCAGCGGCCCCTCGCCCGCCGCGCCCGCGTCCAGCGCCGCGCGCACCCGCTCGGCCGCGCCCGCCCGCACCGGGAACGCCCACACCCGCGTCGCCGCCGCCAGCAGCACCCGCAGCCCGTCCGCGTGCCGGTCGTCCGCGTCCGGGTCGTCCCCGGCGCCCACGGCGAGGCCCGCGTCCACCATGTCGTCGACCGAGTGCCCGGCCGTGACGCCCGTGGAGTACGCCAGCACCCACTCGGTGATCGTCAGCTCGCGCACCACGGCCGGGTCCACGGCCACCCGGAACCCCTCGCGCAGCGCCTGCACCGCCTCCCCGGTCAGCCCGCCCTCGCGGGCGTGCTCCGCGGCCCGCGCCAGCCGGCGCGCCCGGGAGCCGTCGTGCCCGGACAGCGCCGCGGCCCGGCGCAGCGCCGTGACCGCCTCGGCGCGGGCACCGCGCCGCGCCTCGCGCAGCGCGACCGCTTCCAGCGCGTCGGCCACGGCGTCGTCGGCCACGGCGTCGTCGGGCCCGTCGCCGCGACCGGCCAGGGCCGCGGCGCGGTGCCAGGCGGCGCGCGCCGCGTCGGTGCAGGCGTCCGCGAGCGCGGTGTGCACCGCCACCAGCTCCGCGGCGGCGGCCTCGCGCTCGAGGGCGGTGACCACCAGGGCGTGCCGGAAGCGCACCCGGCCGTGCTCGACCCGCACGAGCCCGCCGGCCGCGGCCGGTCGCAGGTCGTCCGCGGACAGCCCCAGCCGCCGGGCGGCGGCCAGCAGCTCCGGCGCGGGCGAGGAGGCTCCCGCGGCGGCCAGCAGCAGCGCCCGGCGGGTCGGCGCCGGGAGCCCGGCCAGCTGCCCGGCCACCAGCGCCACCAGGGCGCCGGTGCCGGTGCCGGTGACCGGTCCGCTCACCGTTGCGTGCGCCGGGGCCTCGAGGGGTCTCGCCTGCACCGGGTCCTCCTCGAGCATCCGTGCTCCTCAGCTCGCCCGACGCGCTCGGGCGGGCACGCCGAGCGTGCTCGCCCGAGCCCCGCGCGGGCATCAGCACGATGACTGCGGCCCCGCCCGGCGCTGTCCCGGCGCGGCCGGCGGCCACGGGGCAGCGGCACGCCAGCGGCGGGACCGGGCGGTGCACCTGAGTCGTTCGACGGATTCCGCGACCGCCCGCGGCGCCTAGCGTCCGCTGCCGTGACCACCACCTCCACCACCTCCGCCGGCACCTCCGGCGGGTTGCGGGTCAGCGTCCACGTCGCCCCCTACAAGAGGGTCGCGAACCCCGCGCCCGGCTGGGACCCGGCGCGGCCCGCGACCTGGCCGGCCACCACGAGCACCCTGGTGGCCGGGGAGCGCGAGGCCGTCCTCGTCGACGGCCTGGTCACCGATGCCGAGTCGCGGGAGCTGGCCGACTGGGTGCTGGCCAGCAGCAAGCGGCTGACGCGCGTCTACGTCACCCACGGCCACGGCGACCACTTCCTCGGCCTGGCGGGGCTGCTGGCCGCCAGCCCCGGCGCCGACCTCGTCTGCCTGCCGCAGGTGGCGCCCGAGGCCGCCGGCCAGCTGGGCGCGGAGGGGATGGCCGTCTGGAACGGGCTCTTCCCCGGGCAGCTGCCGGCGCGGCTGGCGCAGCCGGCGCCGCTGACCGGGCCGCTGGAGGTCGAGGGCCGCCCGCTGCACGTCCTCGACGTCGGCCGCAGCGACACCAGCCCGACGACCGTCGTGCACGTGCCCGACGCCGACGTCGTGCTCTCCGGCGACGTCGCCTACGACGGCATTCACCCCTGGCTGGTGGGTTCCGACGCCGCGGGGCGGCACGAGTGGCTGGCCGCGCTGGACGCCGTCGAGCGGCTGGGCGCGCGCCGGGTGGTCGCCGGTCACCGCGATCCGGGCGCCCCCGACGACGACGCGGCCCGCGTGCTCGACGAGACGCGCCAGTACCTCGTCGACTACGAGCAGGCGCTGGCCGCCAGCGACAGCGCCGACGAGCTCGTCGCCCGCGTCGACGCCCGCCACGGCAGCCGCGGCAACCCCTACACGCTCTTCCTCTCCGCCACCTCCGCGTTCGCGGCGGGGGCACCGGCCCCGCAGGGCGAGCCCTCCGGAGCGGCGGGGGCGTCCGGCCGGTGAGGGCGGGCGAGATGCACCACGAGCGGTCGACCCCGGGAGGACCCCATGAGCGCCGTCGATGACCGCCCCCGGACCGCTGCCGCGGTCGTGCGGCAGGGCGTGCGGCAGGGCGTGCGGCAGGGCGTGCGGCAGGGCGTGCGGGTGGCCGCGACCGCGCTCGCCGCGTCCCCGCTCCCGACCACGGAGGCACTGCACGGCGCACCACCGGCCGGCGCACCACCGGTCGGCGCGGCCCCGGGCTGGGTGCACGCGGGCGCCGGGGACGTGCTCGGGCGCGACGCCGAGCTGCGGCACCTGCGCCGGCGGCTGGCGGACTCCCGGGCGGGCGGCGTGGCCGTCGTCGTCGAGGGCGAGGCCGGCATCGGCAAGAGCACCCTCGTGGCGCAACTGGAGGCCGCCACGGGTCCCGGCCCGCTGCGGGTGCTGCGCTGCACGGGCGTGGAGGCCGGCGCCGGCAGCGGCTTCGCCGGGCTGCACGAGCTGCTGCACCCGCTGCTGCGGGATGCGGAGGCGTTGCCGGCACGGCAGCGCTCGGCGCTGCTGACCGCCTTCGGCCAGGAGGACGGACCCGCCCCGGACCGCCTGCTCGTCGGGCTGGCCGCCCTGGGGCTGCTGGAGGAGGCGGCCGCGCTGTGCCCGCTGCTCGTCGTCGTCGAGGACCTGCAGTGGCTCGACGCGGCCAGCGCCGACGTCGTCGCCTTCGTGGCGCGCCGGCTGACGACCACCCCCGTGCTGCTGCTCGCCACCGCGCGCACCAGCAGCGCCCGGCCCGCCCCCTGGCGGGCGGCGCCCTGGGAGCGCCTTGAGCTGCTCCCGCTGCAGCCGGCCGACGCGGCCGCGCTGCTGGACGCCACCGCCGGCGGGCTGCGCCCCGCCGCCCGCGCCCGCGTGCTGCACGAGGCCGGGGGCAACCCGCTGGCGCTGCGCGAGCTGGGCGCCGCCCTGGCCGGCCTCGCCTCCGTGCCCCCGCCCGGGCAGGGCCTGCCGACGACCCAGCGCCTGGAGCGGGCCTTCCTGGCCGAGGTGGACCGGCTGCCGGCGGGGACCCGCCGGCTGCTGCTGCTGGCCGCGGCCGAGGGCGGGGAGATCCCGCTGCCCCGGCTGGCCGCGGCCAGCGGGGTCCCCGAGCAGGCGGTCGACGACCTCGACGCCGCCGAGCGCGCCGACCTCGTCAGCGTGCGCGGCGACCTCGTCCGCTTCCGCCACCCCCTCGTGCGCTCGGCCGTCTACGGTGGCGCCGCGCTGCCCGAGCGGGCCGCGGCGCACCGGGCGCTGGCCGCCGTGGCCACCGACGCCGGTCGGGCCGCCTGGCACCGCGCCGCCGGCACCCACGTCGCCGACGAGGAGGTCGCGGCCTCCCTGGAGGCCAGCGCGCACCGCGCCGTGCAGCGGGGGGCGCCCGAGGAGGCGTTCGCGGCGCTGGAGCGTGCGGCGGCGCTGAGCCCGCGGCTGCCCGCCCGCGTGCGTCGGCTGGCCGCCGCCGCCGAGGTCGCCCGGCGCGCCGGGCTGGCCGCCGACGCGGCCCGCACGGTGCGGGCGGCCGCGCCGCTGGCCGAGGACCCCGTCGTGGTCACCCGGCTCGCCACCACGGCCAGCGCGCTGGCCGTCGTGCACGGCAGCGACAACCGCGGGCCGGTGGACCTGGTGCGCGGCCTGGTCGAGCTCGCCGACCGGCTCGGCGGCCCCGACGGCGCCGGCGCGCCCGCCGAGCGGGTCTCCCTGCTCTTCCGCGCCGCCGTGCAGGCCTCCGGCTTCGGGCTGGACGAGCGCGAGCGCCGCCCCGTCGAAGAGGCGCTCACCGCCCTCGACGTCCCCCCGGGCCACCCGCTGCGGGACGTGGCGCTGGCCGCGCTGGACCCGCACCGGCACGCCCACCGGGTCCGCGGGCGCTTCCCGAGCCTGGCCGCGGGTGCCGCGCAGCACCAGCCGGACGCCGTCGCCCACGTCGCGCACGTGGCCGAGGCCGTCCACGACCTCGAGGGCGCGCACGAGGTGTGGGACGCCGCGGTGCGCGGCTCCCACGAGGCCGGTGCCCTCTCCGACGAGGCGCACGCCCTGCTGGGGCGCGGCTGCCTGCGCGTGGTCACCGGCCACCTCGAGGAGGCCGTCGCGGACCTGCAGCTGAGCCTGCGGATCGCCGTGGACAGCGACCAGATGCTGATGGCCGGCTACGGCGAGGCCGCGCTGGCCCGTGCCCACGCCTGGCGCGGGGAGCACGGGCAGGCCCTGGCCGCCTGCGCGCGCTCCGCGCAGGCCACCGGCCCCGAGCCGTTTGCCATCACCGTCGCCTCCCGCCGCTGGGCGGCCGGTCTCGTCGCCCTCGCCGAGCAGCGCCCCGGCGACGCCTGGGAGCAGCTGCGGGGCGTGGACGTGCACCCGCCCACCGCCGCCCTGGCCCTGGGCGACCTCGTGGAGGCTGCGGTGCGCGCCGGGCGGGCCGACGCGGTCGGCGCCGCGGTGGCCGCGGTGGCCGAGGTGGAGCGCAGCGCGCAGCTGCTGCACGCCCCGCACCTGCAGGCGCTGGTGCACCGCTCCCGCGCGCTGCTGAGCGCCGAGGCCGGTGACGTCGACGGAGCGCAGGCGGCCTTCGAGGCGGCCGCCCGGGTCGGCGCGCCGGGCCCCTCGCGCTTGGAGCTGGCCCGCACGCAGCTGCTGCACGGGGAGTGGCTGCGCCGGCAGCGGCGCATCCTCGACGCCCGCGAGCCGCTGGCCGCCGCGCTGGCGGCGTTCGAGTCGGCCGGTGCGCGCACCCTGGCCGAGCGCGCGGGCGCGGAGCTGCGCGCCGCCGGGGTCGTCCCCTCCGGCGCGGCGCGCACCGGCCGCGAGGACCCCGCCCTGCTGCTGACCCCGCAGGAGCTGCAGATCGCCCGGCTGGCCGCCGGCGGCATGACCAACAAGGAGATCGCCGACAAGATCTACCTCTCCCACCGCACCGTCGCCGCGCACCTGTACAAGGTGTTCCCCAAGCTGGGCATCACCCACCGCACCCAGCTGCGCGATGCCATCGAGGCCCCGGCCGCGGCGGTGGAGCACCCCGGCGCACCCGCGCCCGAACCGTCGGGAGCGCCCGCGGTCCCCGGCGGCGCCGTCCCCAGCACCGGGGTCGTCGTCGCCGCTCCGGTCGCCCCGGTCGCCCCGGTCGCCCCGGCCGCCCCGGTCGCCCCGGTCGCCCCGGCCGCCCCGGCCGCCCCGGCCGCCCCGGCCGCCCCGGTCGCCCCGGCCGCCCCGGCAGTCTCCCGCCCGCCGCTGCTCGCCCGCTTCGCCGAGGCGGTCGTGACCGCCGTCAGCGTCGACGAGGTGGCCGCCGCGGCCGCGCGGCAGCTCGTCGACGAGCTGGGACCCGCGCTCGTCAGCGTCGTGCTGCGCGGTCCGCGCCCGCGGGTGGTGCGGCACTGGTCGGTGCGCGGCGGCGGCCTCGACGTCGACGCCCACGGCTGGCGCACGGCCTCGCTCGCGCAGGAGTCGCCCTCGCTGGACCCGGCCCGGCGCGGGCGCGGCGACTTCCACGAGGACCTCAGCACCTTCAGCACCGGGTGCGCGATCGTGCAGGGCGTGGTCCGCGCGGCGGGGCTGCGCGCCCTGGCGGACGTGCCGCTGACGGTCTCCGGGCAGGTCACCGGATTCCTCCTGATCGGCTGGGACGCCGAGCGGGAACTGCCGGCGCAGCTGCGCCGGACGCTGGAGGAGTTCGCGGCCGGGTGCGCGCAGACGCTGGAGCGCTGCCTGTCCGCCGCCCGGGGGCGCTCGCTGCTGCGCTCCCTGCAGGCGGTCGTGCCCGGGGAGCTGACCTCGACGCCGCACGTGCAGCTGGCCGGCCGGCGCCAGGCCGCCGGCCCGGGCCCGCAGGGCGGGGCCGGCGGGGACGTCGGCGGCGACTGGTACGACGCGTTCGCCGCCGACGACGGCTCCACGGTGCTCGTCGTCGGTGACGTCACCGGCCACGGCCCGGCGGTCGCCGCCGCGGCCGCGCTGCTGCGCGGCGTGCTGGCCAGCCACGCCCTCGAGGACCTCCCGGCGCAGGCGCTGACCCGGCTGGACCGCGCGGTGGAGCGCCTCGACCTGCCCGCCGGCGCGACCGGGGTGGTGCTGCGGCTGGCGCCGGCGCCCTCCGGCGGCTACCGGCTGCGCTGGTCCAACGCCGGCCACCCCGCGCCGCTGGTGCTGCTGCCCGACGGGCGGGTGCTGCCGCTGGTGAGCGCTCCGGAACTGCCGGTGGGCGTGGACCCGCGGGCCGCGCGCCGCGACCACGAGCAGGAGGTGCCAGCCGGTTCGACGCTGCTGCTGGTCACCGACGGGCTGCTGGAGACGCGCTCGCAGGACGCCGGCGGCGGGCTGGAGCGGCTGCGCGCCGACCTGGCCGGCCAGGCGCACCTGCCGCCGCAGGCGCTGGTGGACAGGTTGCTGGAGCGCGTCGCCGGCGAGACCAGCGACGACGACGTGACGGTGCTGGCCGCCCGGCTGGGTGCTGCCGTCCCCGCGGGCGTGCCCGCCTGAACGCACGACGGCACCTGCCCGCGGCGAGGCCGCGGGCAGGTGCCGTGCTCCGGGTGGCTCCTCGGCAGCGCCGACCTCAGGCGACGGTGACGTCCGTCAGCTCGATGGAGACCAGCAGCGGTTCGGGCAGGGCGTGGCCGTCCTCACCGCGCACGAAGATGCGCCGGGAGGTGGGGACGACGATGCCACCGACCTCCCGGTGCCCCGAGAGGTAGTGCGCGGCGGGGGAGCCGCCCATGACGTCCACCTGGTAGTCCCGGCGCCGCACCAGGCCGTCGCCGTCGACGTGCACGACCTGCTCGCGGCTCATGGTGACGATCTCGTCGGGGAAGCGCACCCGCAGGCGCTGCCAGGTCTGCCCCCGCTCGGACCAGGGGCCGATCTCCTCCACCTCGACCCCGGGGCGGGTGAAGACGTACGGCTCGGTCAGGTACGTCCACATGGCGTGCCCGCAGAAGAACCCCAGCTGCAGGTGCGTCCAGGGCGTCTCGACGCCGTGCCCGGTGAAGGAGGCCACGGGGTCGTCGAGTGCCTCCACGACCTCCCCGGCGTCGGTCTCCACGGCCACCCGCGAACCGGTGAACGTGACGTGCCGGTCGGGGGCGGTGAAGGGGCTCAGGACGGCCTCCTCGCGCTGCACCTGCACGGTGATCTCGCCCTCGTCGACGATGCCCGGTACCTGCTTGAGGTCCCACAGGCCGCCGCCGAACACGCGGTAGGCCGAGATGGTCTCCACCTCCCGCCAGCGGTCCACGCCGCCGTAGGCCTTCAGCACCTTCTCGAGCAGGTGGGTCATGGTTCCTCCAGGGGTTCTCGTGGTCGTCGGGGTCCTGCGTGCGCAGGTTTCAGCGGCCGAGGAAGGCGCGCACGTGCTCGCCGAACAGTCGCGGGTACTGGTCGAGGAAGCCGTGGCCGGCGTCGGGGTACAGGCGCAGCTGCGCCCCCGGGATGCGCTCGGCCAGCAGCAGGCTGTTGCGGCTGTCCATCATCGTGTCGTCGTCGCCGTTGGCGACGAGGGTGGGCTGGCGGATCGCGGACAGCCGCTCCAGCTTCGACGACTCCGGGATCCCCCACGTCATCAGCGCCGTGTACTGGGCGTCGCGGGTGGCCAGGTCGGTCGGCTCGTCGCGGTCCTGCCGGCGGGCGGAGGTGCGGGCCAGGTGCTCCCAGCCGGCGCGGGTGCTCTCGGTGGACCCGCTGAAGAACAGGGCGATGAAGTCCTCCGGCGTGGTGACGTCCGCGGTGGCCAGGGCGTGGACGTCGTCGCTCCACGGGTGCAGGTTCGGCGCGCCCTGCGGAGCGGTGCCGCCCAGCACGAGCCGGCGCACCAGGCGCGGGTGCCGCAGTGCGAGCTCCTGCGCGACGTGCCCGCCCAGGGAGAACCCCAGGACGTCCACGTGCTCCAGCCCGAGCGCGGCCGCGAAGGCGGCGGTGTCGGTGGCGGTGGCGGTCACGTCGTCGCGGGTGGCGCCGGTGGAGGCGCCCACCCCGCGCTGATCGACCGTGATGACCTCGCGGTCGGCGGCCAGGACGTCGAGCAGGATCGGGTCCCAGAAGTCGAGGTTGCCGCGGAAGTGCTGCAGCAGCAGCAGCGGCGGCAGCGTCGCGGACGGTGTCCCGAAGCGGCGGTGGGCGAAGGTGTCGCCGCCCACCTGCACGAACCGGTTGGGGGCGGCGGCCGCGCCGGTGGGCTCGGCGTGGTCCTCGGTGGTGGGACGTTCGGAGGTGGTGGTCATCGTCGGGCTCCTGTGGTCCGGGGTTCCGGGTGGGGGTTCCAGGTGGGGGTTCCAGGTCGGGTTTCGTGTCCGATCGCTGCGTGACGTCGAAGTCCTGCGGCGTCCCCCGCGGGGACCGGAGCGGCGGCTGACGTCGCTGGGTACCCGCGCTCGGCCGCCTCAGTCGGGGACGGGGACCCGGGCGAAGTACCGGCCCCGGGTCAGGGCGAGGGCGGTGCGGGCGATCAGCGCCGCGTATCCCAGGGTCAGCACGGCCAGCACGGCGACGATCCAGCCGGTGGCGCCGGCGGGTGCGGTCAGGTGCAGCCAGGTGACGGCGGTGGTGGCCAGCGCCGCGTAGGAGAAGCTGAAGGACCAGAAACCCGGCCCGAAGCTGGAGCGCAGGTACAGCGGCACCAGCCGCAGCTGCACCAGCGCCATGAAGACCCCGTACCCGGCGAGCAGGACCACGACGAGGTCGGAGCGGCCGCCGTTGAGGGCGAACCAGGCGTTGCTGGCGACGACGGGTGGGGCCACCTCGATGGCCATCGTCGGCAGCAGCGGCGCCGGCAGCGCCGGCTGCGTCATCAGCCGCACGAGCAGGATCGAGCCGAGCACCAGCCAGGAGATCGCGCCGTAGCCGAACGCGACGAGCCCGGCCTCGTGCCAGCCGACCTTCGCCAGCGACTGCGCGGCGACGAGACCACCGGCCACGCTGGGCAGGAAGTAGCCCGGGTGCCAGCGCTGCAGCGGGCCGGGGGAGCTGATCCAGCCGCCGGTGAGGTGCGCGCCGAGCAGCACGGTGCCGACGACGCCGAGCACGACGACGACCTGCCCGAAGGTGCGCTGGTAGCCGAACACCCACGCCCCCAGCAGCATGACGGGCACGAACCCCAGCGCGGTGAACGGCCCGAGGACGGGATCGGCGACGTCGGAGGCGAGCCGGTGGTGCGCGAGCGCGTCGGCGAGGTAGGCGACGGCGATCACGACGTGTGCCAAGGCGGCGGCCACCCACAGCGCGGTCGCGGGCCAGGTCGGCAGGTCGGTCGCCGCCGCTGCAGCGGTCCACGCCGCCGCCAGGCCGGTGAGGCCGAAGGAGGTGCCGAAGAGGTTGGGGGTCAGGCGCACGCGGGTGGCGGCCACCGGGTCGGTGGGCGCAGCGGGTGCGGGGACGGGTGCAGGCACGATCGGGTCTGTGGCGGTCACGGTCCTCGCGGTCCTTCCTGGGTCTTCCTGGGCATCCGTCGCGGTGGGTCACCACCGGGCCGGCGCGTCCCCCGGCGCGCGCCGACCCGGTGGTGCGGTGGTGCGGTGCTCGGACCGCGGTGCTCCGACCGCGGTGCTCGGACCGCGGTGCTCCGACCGCGGTGCTCGGACCGCGGTGGTCAGGACGCGGTGGGGGGCGTGGCGGTGCCCAGCGCCCGGCGCAGGAAGTCGACGGCCTGGTCGATCGCGCCTTCGGCGGCGTTGGTGGCGCGCAGCGGGTTCAGGCCCACGAAGTCGTGGATGATCCCCTGGTAGCGCGTCGCGGTGACGGGGACGCCGGCGCGGCGCAGCTTGTTCGCGTACGCCTCGCCCTCGTCGCGCAGCACGTCGGCCTGCCCGACGATGACCAGGGCGGGGGGCAGGCCCGTGAGCTGCTCGATCGTGGCCTTGAGCGGGGAGGCGTAGGGCTCGGCGCGCTGGGCGGGGTCGGTGGTGTACTGGTCCCAGAACCACTGCATGCCCTCGCGGTAGAGGAAGTACCCCTCGGCGAACTCGTGGGAGCTGGGGGTGTCGAAGTCTGCGTCGGTGACGGGGTAGAACATCACCTGCGCCAAGAGCGGGACCCCGCCGCGCTCCTTGGCCATGAGGGCGAGCACGGCGGTCATGTTGCCGCCGACGGAGTCGCCGGCGGCGGCGATGCGGGTGGTGTCCAGACCGTGCTCGGCGCCGTTCTCGGCCACCCACTGCGCGACGGTGAAGACCTGCTCGATGGCGGTGGGGTACTTCGCCTCCGGAGCCAGGGAGTAGTCGGTGAAGACGACGGCCGCGCCGGTGCCGACGGCGATCTCGCGCACGAGGCGGTCGTGGGTGTCCTTGCCGCCGTAGACCCAGCCCAGGCCGTGGGTGTAGATGATCACCGGCAGTGCCCCGGGGGCCCCGGCGGGGCGGGTGATGCGGATCGGGACGGACCCGGTGGGGCCGCCGGGGACCTCCAGGTCCTCCTGGTCCACCGGCAGCAGGTCCGGGTAGTTCGACTGCAGCTGGGTGGCGATCTCACGGCCCTGCTGGGGCGTGAGCTGGAAGAGGAACGGCGGCGTGGAGTTCGCCTCGACGAACGCCTGCGCGGCGGGTTCCAGCACGATCTCGATCTCGGGCACGGGGTCCTCCTGGGTCGGGGTGGGAGTACGGTTCGGGGGTTCTGAGCCGGGGTCGCGGGTCTCAGGCGGGGACGGGCACCTGGCCGGCGGTGGCGGCGGCCTCGGCGATCACCGCCGCGACCACCTCCGGCTGGGAGACGGCCAGCGCGTGGGAGGCTCCGGCGACCTCGCGGACGGCGGCCGCGCCGGCGCGCTCGGCCATGAAGCGGTGCGCCTGGACGGGGATGTTGCGGTCCGCGTCGCCGAAGACGAACCACGAGGGCAGCGCGTTCCACGGGGCGGTCCGCGCCACCAGCGGCTCGGCGAGCGCCGCCCGCGTCACCGGCCGCTGGGTGACCGCCATGACGGTGGCCTGCCCGGCGGGGACGTCGGCGGCGAACTGCTGGTGGAAGGCGTCCGGCGCGATGCGGAACTCGTCGCCGCCGGAGGCGACGGGGTAGGTCTGCAGGGTGTCGCCGAGGGTGCTGCCCGGGAAGCGGCCGGACAGCTCCAGCGCCGACTCGCCCGGCTGCAGGGCGAAGCCCGCGACGTAGACCAGGCCCACGACGGCCTCCTCGTCCTCGGCCGCCGCGGTGATGACCGCGCCGCCGTAGGAGTGGCCGACGAGCAGCACCGGGCCGCCCACGGAGGCCACGACGTCGCGGACGTAGCGCGCGTCCCCGGCGAGGCTGCGCAGCGGGTTCGCCGCGGCCAGCACCTGCAGCGAACGCGCCTGCAGCAGCTCGCCGACGCGAGCCCAGCTGGCGGACTCGGCGAAGGCGCCGTGCACCAGCACGACGGTGGGGGGATGCTCGGGCATCGGTGCTCCTCGGGGTCGATCGGTGGTGGTCGGTGCACCCCGGTCGCCCCGGGGTGCAGGCCCGACCCTGCCGCCGCCGGCCCGCCGGAGGCATCAGGACAATGACTGCCCTGCCGCCGTGCTCAGGCTGCGCGCGGCACCGGCGGCGGCCCGAGGATCTCGATGCCGTAGCTCGCCGCGATCCGCGTGAGCTCCTCCGGTGCCGGTGGCACGACCCCGGTCGGCAGCTCGAGGTCGTCGCCGACGACCGCGCCGGCGACGGCGGGTGAGCCCGCTCGGCGGGTGAACCGGTCGAAGCCGCCGGGGTTGTGGAGCGTGAGGAACCGCGCGGTCGAGCTCGCGACCACGAACCCGTGGACGGTGTGCTTGGGCAGGAACACCGTCGACCCGGCCCGCGCGGTGTGCTGCTCGCCGTCGGCGACGAGCTCCACCTCGCCGTCGAGCACCAGGAAGGTCTCGTCGTCGTGCAGGTGGCGGTGCAGGGGGCTGTTGTAGCCGTTGCGGCCCCGGTGCTCGAGCACGGCCAGGTCGTCGCCCGTGGTCGAGCTGTCGAGCCGGGTGGTGACCAGCGCGCCCAGGAACCAGACGGCAGTCTGGACGTCGGGGTCGCTGAGCGTGGGCCGCAGCCGCTGGATGTCTGGTCTGCTCATCTTCTCCTCCATCGCTGTGGGATCGACCTCCCGGACGCTGCGGACCCCCAGCCGCCCGGGCATCGGTAGGACGACCGCCCCGGCCCTCAGTCCAGCGGGGTCAGCGGACGAACGCCGATCGGCTGCGCCAGCAGGCCCTCCAGCGCCGCGCCGAGTTCGGCGAAGGCGGGGCCGGCGGCGTGCTCGGCCAGGGCGGCCTCGTCGCTCCAGCGCTCCACCATGACGAAGGACCGGTCGGCGGGATCCACGTTCAGCTCGTAGCGCTCGCAGCCACGGTCCTCGGCGACGACGCGGGCGACGGCAGCGCGCAGCGCCCGCTCGACCTCCGGCTCCCGGCCGGGCAACGGGCGGATCTCGGCGACGACGGTGGTGCTCACGGGTCTCTCCTCCAGCGATCGGTGGTGCGGTCGGTGTCCTGCTGCCGTCTGCAACCGAGGTCGCCGCGCCGCTCGTCCCGGGGTGCCATGCGGGTTTCCTGGTCCTGCCATCGAAGACCCGCACCCCTCGCCTATGGTGTTCCCGTGCCGACCCTGCGCGCCCTGGAGTGCTTCGTCGCCGTCCTCGAGCACGGTTCCCTCACCGAGGCCGCCCGCCGCCTGCACACCTCTCAACCCGCTCTCTCGCACCAGCTGGCCTCCCTCGAGCGGGAACTGCGGACACCGCTGCTGCACCGCCTGCCGCGCGGGGTGTCCGCCACCAGTGCCGGACGCGCCGTGGAGCGCGACGCGCGGGCCGCGCTGGCCGCGGCCGCGGCCGTCACCCGGGTGGGGCGGGCGGTCGCCGCCGGCACGACCGGCCGGTTGCGGGTGGCGTGCGTGGAGAGCACGACAGCCCCGCTGCTCGCCCCCGTCCTCGCCGACTGGCGCGCCGGGCACCCCCGGGTCCAGCTGGAACTGGCCGAGTTCTCCAGCGCGGACGCCCTCGCCGAGCACCTGCACTCCGACGGCGCCGACCTGGGGCTGACGCCCCGACCGACGAACTGGGTGGGCAGCACCCGCCTCGTCGGGCGTGAGGAGGTGGTCCTGGTGCTGCCTCCCGGCTCCCCGCTCGCCGAACCGGGTGCGGGGCGGACGCTCGCGGACGTGGCCGCGCACCCCGTCGTCGGGTTCAGCGCCGGCAACGGGCTGGCCGCCTGGTTGGACGGCCTCGCGGCGGCCGCGGGTGTGCGCTTCGAGATCGTCGTGCGCACCCGCAGCGCGGCGACCGCCGCGCAGCTGGCGTGCGCCGGTCTGGGCACCGCCCTGGTGCCGGTGAGCGCGCTGGGTGACGGGTTCACGGGGACGGTGGTGCCGGTGCAGCCGGTGCTGGAGCGCGAACTGGTCGTCCTGATGCCCAGCGGCTCCGACGAGCTCGCGGGCGACCTCGCCCGGGCCCTGGTCGAGCGGGGCGTCCCCCCGCACCCGTCACCACGTCAGGCCCCGCACTCCGAGCCACCGGCTGGGGGCGAGTCGTAGTGACCACGCACGTCGTGACAGGCCCGGACCGGTGAGGTCCGTGACGCGAGGACGACCTCCGACGTCGTCTGCCGCAGCGGGCCAGCTGGACACGGCTCCGTCGAGCTCAGTGGTGAGTGGCGTCCGCCCAGGTGTCGTCATCGGTGATGAGGGCGAAGGAGGGGTTGCTCAGGTGTGACGCTGCGATGACGATGCCCTCTTCCTTGGCCTGCTCGAAGATCCGATCACGTGCGCTGCCGGCCAGGTCCCGATCGACGTCGGTCATGAAGTGGATGTTCTTGTCGTTCAACTGGGCGGGCAGTTCGATCAGGTCGCCCACGAACCACAGCGCCTTGCCTTGGGAGCTGAGCGTCACGGTGACGTGGCCGGGGGTGTGGCCAGGCGCGTGGACGGCCTTGACGCCGGGGAGGAGCTGGCTCTCGCCCGCGGGGTAGGTCTGAAGGATGCCCGCCTTCTCGGCGGCCTCCATCAGGACTCGGGTGGGGTCGTCCGCGGGCGCCTCGTCGACGAGCAGTGCCCAGTCCTCGGCCCCGTAGTACACGGTGGCGTTGGGGAAGAACGGCTGCCCGTCCTTCATGATCCACCCGACGTGGTCCAGGTGGAGGTGAGTGATGAAGATCTTGGTGATCTCCTCGGGCTCGACTCCCTCCGCGGCCAGGGCGGCGGGGAGCGCGCCGGCGCTGGCCATGGTGAGCGGCGGGTCGGTCAGGCAGTTGGCTTCGGCGAGCTCGGCGGGGAAGGGCATCGACAGTTCTCCGGCGCCGGCGTCCACGAGGAACGGCCCACCCGGACCCTGCACCAGGTGGGCGCCCAGTCGGATCCTGTGGGTTCCTGTGACGTCGAGGATGTCGGGGTACTGGGAGAAGTCGGCACCCGGATAGGCCGAGGGAGGCAGATGGGACGCGCCGTCCGTCAGGACGGTGACGGTGAACTCGCCGATGGTGATCTTGTCGGTCATGGGAGCATCTCCTCTAAGATTCAGTGAGTGACTATCTGTCAGCCTATGACAGCTAGACGGTGCATGACTGTACACGTCGGCGAGAGACCGAGGAAGACGTGCGGCGTCGCAGGCCGACCCCGTCGGGGTGAGCGTGCTCGTGTCGTGACCGTCCTGCCGAGGTCGGTGCCGCACATCCTGGAGGCGCTCGGTCGACGGTGATCGCCGACACCCCTGCCACCTCGATCGCGTGAGGAGTCGGGCCGACCCGGGCGCCCGAGTGAGCAGTTCGGCAGCGGGAGCGACTCGTCCACGACCGCACGTCAGCGAGCGGCGGCACACCCGCGCTGCCGGCGACTGCGGCTCCCCGGGTCGCACGGGCCGCACGGCCGGCCGGTCATCCCGGCCAGAGGCCGGTGGGGTGCCCGTGTCTTGTGAGGAGGGAGGCGCCGGTGGGTCGTGCCGTCGCCGAGCGTGCGTCGACTCCCCGTCGTGGACCTCGCCGCCGTGAGCCGTGGTGCGGCCGTGTCGCGCCACGTCGTCGGGTGCCGAGGACTTCGTGCTCACGTCGTGCGGAAGCTCGTCGATCGTTCGACCTCTCCGCTTCATTGCGACTGCTCGCCGTGGATTGTCACGCGATGACACAGGGGTAGTGGATGACACGGGAGGTACCCTCGAGCCATGGAGCTGCCATCTGAACGTTCAACTACGCCGAAGGGTGTGCGCGAGAGGACCAAGGACGCCATCCGCAGTGAGCTGTCGGCGGCCGCCATGCGCTCGTTCCAGGAGGTGGGGTACTCCGGTACCACGGTGGAGGCGATCGCCGCCTCCGTCGGGGTTTCCGGGCGGACCTTCTTCAGGTACTTCGCGTCCAAGGAGGACGCGGTCCTGCAGCCGATCGAGAACCTGGGGCGAGATGCCGCCGTCCGGCTGCTCGACAGACCGGCTCGTGAGACACCGCTGCAGGCCCTGCGTGCCGCGATGGACGTGGCCGTCGAGGCGGTCCTGCAGGATGTTCCGTTGATGCGGACGGTCATGCGGCTCAACGTCGAGAACCCGGAGCTGCGCCGCAGGCACCTGCAGAGGATGGACGAGTGGATCGACCAGCTGGCCCACGCGCTCGCCCTTCGGCAGGGGTTGACGCCCACTGACCCCTCTGCACGACTGCCGTGTTCCATCGTGTTGGCCGCCTGGGAACTGGCACTGCACCGCTGCGCTCAACGAGATGGGTTCGAGATGGTCTCAGAGGCACTCGATGCGGCACTCTCGGAGGCCAAGGGGTTCCTGCGCAGATGACGCGGTGAGGAGCCGGAGACCTCGACGCCCGACCGCGTCAGCGATCACCGACGAGCTGTGGAACTGTTCGAGCCACCACCACCGCCTAGAGCCGCTGCGGGGAGGTGGAGCTCAGCGCGTCCGTTGTCGGGGCCGGCGGGCCGCACGGCTCGACCGGTCGCTCGCGGGCCGAGGGCTGCTGCGGCGCGGAGGCGATGCCTCGGCGCTCGGCGCAGCGCGCGGAGGCATCGAGTCGACCTGGATCCTGTCGAGGTCGATGGAGACGACGACCGGTGCGGTCACCGGGTGCCCGTCTCCGCTGCGCGGGAAGACCTCGTGGTGCGTCGCGAGCACCAGGCCGCCGTGTTCCTCGAAACCGGAGGCGTAGTGGACGCTCGGGAAGGAGCCGGCGATGTCCACCTCGTAGTCGCGGCGGCGCAGCATGCCGTCGGCGTCGACATAGAGGGTCTGCACGGGGGAGTGGGTGGCGGTGCCCCCGGGGTGGACCACCCGCAGCCGCTGCCACGTCTTGCCGCCCTCGACCCACGGGCCGACCTCCTCGGTGCGCACGCCCGGGAAGGTCAGCGACCACGGCTCGGTGAGGCAGGCCCACATCGTGTACCCGGTGAAGTACGCCAGCTGAGCCGGTGTCCACGGCGTGCTCAGGACGTGCCCGGCAAAGCTGGCGCGCGGGTCCTGCAACTCCTCGACGACCTCGTCCTCGTCGTCACCGGTCTCGATGAGGACGAGGTCGGGTGTCACGGTGCTCTCGTACCCCAGCGGGCCGAACGGGGACTGACGACTCCACTGCTGCTGCACCCGCACGGTGGTGCGGGCGTCCTCCAGCAAGCCCTCGGTGTCCTTCAGCTCCCACAGGGCGCCACGGAAGCGGTGGTGCACGGAGATCGTGCGGGTCCGGCGCCAGGCGTCGGCGCCACCATGGGCGCCCAGGAGGCGCCTCAAGAGTCCGGTCACAGCAAGGTTCCTCCCGGCTCGAGCGGTGCAGCGGGCAGCGCCGCTCCCGCGCGGGGCCGGCCGATGGTGCACCGCCCGCCGCACGCCAGAAACCGCCGCAGCACCCAGGCGCCAGCAGGATGACTTCCCCTCCGGTTCGTCGGTCCCGCATCGTCGGTCCCGCACCGCGAGTCTTGCGCCGTCGGTCCCGCCGCGAGCCTGCTCACGCCAGCGCCGCCTCGAGCACCTGCCCGGTGCGTTCCAGCAAGCCGGGGACCGGGACGTGGCTGACGCAGGTCAGGTGCAGGCGGCCCGCGAGCGTCAGCGCGCCCACCACCTGCTCGCCGAGGACCTGGTTGAGCATCGACGGCCCCCACAGCCCCCGCACCCCCGGGATGGTGGGCAGCGCGCCGAGATTGCTCACCAGCACGTCCAACCCCAGCGCCCCGCCGGCCATGAGCCGCTCAGCGTCCTCGGCGCCGGCGCGGGCACCGACGAACGCCTCCTGCGCGGCGGCGGCGCGGGCCGCCGCGAGCACGTCGCGGTGCGGAGCCAGCGCGGCGACCTGCTCCCGGGCAGCGGTCCAGAACTCGCCGCCCGGCTGCGCCAGCGTGCGGCCGACGTGCAGGAGCAGACCCTCGGCTGCGCTGGCGGGCTGCTCAGCTGCGCTGGCGGGCAGGGATGCGCGCACGTCGATGGGAGACAGGACTCGCACGGCCTCCAGGTCGCGCTCGGCCGCCACCACGCGGGCGAGCGCGGTGACCAGCGCGGCGTGCACGGTGCAGCGCTCGGCGCGCGCGCGGGTGCGCAGCCGCCCGGTCAGGTCCTGCTCCAGCCGCAGGGCGGAGACCACCGGCGCTGCGCCGTCGAATGAGCGGAGCTGCGCCGGCGCCCGCAGCCGCGGATCCACCGCGGGCGGCGCGGCCGGGCCGGCTTCCAGCACGGCCCGCACCCCCGGGTCGGCGGCGAGGAGCTCCTCGCGCGCGGCGGGCAGCCGCAGCGGCGGCAGTTCCCGCCCGGCCAGCGCTGCCGGCAGGTCAGCGGCCACGCTGGCCGCGGCCCGCCCGTCCAGCGCCTCGTGCCCGAAGACGAGCACGGCGGTGTCGCCACCGGGCAGGACGGTGGCGCGGAACAGCTGTCCACCGGTCAGTGGTGCGGCCAGTTCGGCGGCGACGACCTCGGTCCACTCGCGCGCCGTCGTGGTGCCCAGCACCCCGGTCGTCCCTCCGCCGGCGTTTCCGGCGGGCTCCTCGCGGTGCGCGGCGGCCGCGAACCACGGACCGTTCTCGGCCTCGACCACCCGCGCGTCCAGCAGCGGGTGGCGACGGCGCAGCGCGGTGATCGCGTCCTGCCACCGGGAGCGGCTCGCGGGTGCCTCCAGCTGGACGGTGAGGCAGTGGTGCATCGGATGACGGCTGGACCACAGGTGGTAGAGGCGTTCCAGGGTCCCGAGGGGGCGCAGCAGCTGGGCTCCCTCCGCGCGGGAGGAACCGTCGAGGGGCAGCGGGATGGTCGTCATGACCGGATGCTCGCCGGGGCGCAGGCCCTCGGGCATCAGCAAGACCACTGCACTTCGCACGAGCGCCCCCGACGTGCAGGACGCCGTCGAGTTCGATCCTCGGTGCCGTCGATGGCACCCGGGGTCGATGGCACCCGGGGTCAACGGTGCGCGGCCCTGTGCGGCGGCGGTCCTGCCGCCGGGGCACGCGCACGCTTCCACCGTCACCGCCCCGCCGCCCGTCCACGCCGGCCCACCCGCTGCGCGGAGGTGAGCGGTGGGCGCGAGCCAGTTCCAGCCAGTTCCAGCCGGTTCCGCTGGCGCGTCCGGCGGTCAGGACGGCCGGTGGTGCCGTTCGGCGGTGACGGGGTCCGGCGCCAGCAGCGCTCGCGCCCGGTGCACCACCAGACGCAGGTGCTGGGCGGTCCAGCGCCGCTCGCCCGCCGCGCGATCGCGGTGGCCACCAGGGCGTGCCAGAAGCGGACGCGGTCCACCTCCAGCGGCACCAGCCCGCCGTCCACGGCCGGTTGCAGGGCCGACAACGACGACCTCAGCCCCCGGCAGGCCGCCAGCAGTTCCGGCACGGGGGAAGCCCCGACGGCCACCACGGGCAGCGGGGCCTCCTCGGGCATCGGTGCTCCTCGGTCGCCGACCCGGTCGGTCGCTGCGCCGAGCGCGCCGGCGCGGCCGGCGCACCGACTGACCGGGTGCGCAGCGGCAGTGGCCGCGGGACCCTCGATCCGCGAGGAACGCCCTCCCCGCGCCGATGCCCGCACTACCCTGCCGCAGTGGAGCCCCGTCGGCGGGCTCGGCGAAGGGAGCACGTGCAGTGATCGGCCGCGACCGCGAGCTGGCCCGGCTGCAGCACCTGCTGACCGCGGTCGGCGACGGCGACGGCGCTGGGCGCGTCGTCCTCGTCGAGGGCGAAGCCGGCATCGGCAAGACGACCCTCGTCGCAGCCGCCACCCAGCGCGCCCGCGCGGCCGGCTTCCACGTCCTGCGCTGCGAAGGCACCGAAGGCGGGACGGCGGCCGGGTTCACCGCCCTGCACGAGGTCCTGCACCCCGTGCTGGACCGGGCGCAGGCACTGCCCGATCGCCAGCGCCGGGCACTGCTGACGGCCTTCGGCCTCGACGACGGCCCCCCTCCGGACCGGCTGCTCATCAGGCTCGCCGTCCTCGGGCTGCTCGAGGAGGTCGCCTCCACCCGACCCCTCCTGCTGCTCGTCGAGGACGCGCAGTGGCTGGACACCTCCACGGGCGAGGTCATCGCCTTCCTGGCCCGTCGCCTGAGCACCACCCGCCTGCTGCTGCTCGCCGCGGTGCGCACCGGCAGCACCGCCGAGGCGCCGTGGGTGCCCACCCTGCGCGCAGCAGCCGAGCTGGTGCACCTGCAGCCCCTGGACGACGACGAGGCGCGGCAGCTGCTGCGCTCCCTCCAGGACCGCTCCTCCGAGGGTGGCGCTCCCGGGGGCGGGACCCTCAGCGAGCAGGCCCGCCAGCGGGTGCTGCGCGAAGCGCGCGGCAACCCCCTGGCGCTGTGCGAGTTCACCGCGGCGCTGGCCGGCGGAGCCGGTGAGGTGGCGCTCTCCAGCGCTCCGCTGCCCACGACCCGGCGGCTGGAGGCCGCCTTCCTCGACGCCGTCGACCGGCTACCCGCCAGCGGGCAGCGCATGCTGCAGCTGGCCGCGGCCGGTGAGGACCTGCAGCTCGCCGAACTGCTGAGCGCCGCCGATGCCCTCGGCCTGCCCCGGCACCAGCTGGACCCGGCCGAACGCGCCGGACTGCTCACCGTCGTCGACGAACGGGTGCGCTTCCGCCATCCCCTGCTGCGCTCCGCCGTCCACGGAGCCTCCTCGTCCGCCGACCGCCTCGCAGCCCACCGCGCCCTGGCCTCGGCGGTCCGCGATCCGGCGCGGGCGGCCTGGCACCGCGCCGCCGCCACTCTCGGGCACGACGAAGCGGTCGCCGCCGAGGTCGAGCGCGCCGGCACGAGGGCGGCCGAGCGCGGCGCGCGCGTCGAGGCAGCCGCGGCCCTGCGCCGAGCCGCCGAACTGACCCCCGACACCTCCCGCCGCGCCGCCCGCCTGATCGCCGCGGCGCAGTACGCACGCCAAGCCGGCGCGGCCGTGGAGGCCGATGCAGCCCTGCAGGCCGCCGCCGGCCTGGTCGATGCACCCCAGGAGCGCTACCAGATCGCCCACCTGCGCTCGATGCTCGCCATCGCCACCGGCGACGCCTCCGTGCGCACCGAGGACTACCTGCAGGAGGTGGTGCTGCTCGAAGGCCAGCTCGCCGGCCCCAGCGGCAGCGCCGAGCCAGAGCAGCGCATCCGCCTGCTCACCAGCGCCGCCTTCCACGTCGTCAATCAGGTCAGCACCCCCAGCGAGCGGCGCGCGGTGCACGACCGGCTCGCGGCGGTGGACGCCGGCTTCCCCCACCCCGTGCAGCAGATCGCCCTCGCGGTCATCGACCCGCTGGCCCACCCGCAGGTGCGCGCCCAGCTGCCGCAGCTGCTGGTCACCTTCGCCGAGTCCCCGCAGATGCTGCTGGCCCTCGGGCAGGCCGCCGAACGGCTGCAGGAGCTGACCAGCGCTCGCACCGCCTGGCTGCGCGCCGCCGAGGCGTTCCACCGCCAGGGCTCTCCCGGAGACGAGTGCCAGGCGCTCAACGCCCTCGCCTCGGTGCGGGTGGTCCTCGGCCAGCTGAGCGAGGGGCTGGCGGACGCCGAGACCGCCTACCGCTCCAGCCTGGCGCTGGGACTGCCCATGGTGGCCGCCGGTGCGGCCGCCGCCGCCTGCAGAGCCCTCGCGCTGAGCGGCCGGGTGGAGGATGCGCGCGAGGTGCTGGCCCGCGCGCGGGAGGCCGGCGTCGGCGACGTCGTGCCGCAGGTGCCCGCCGGTGTGTCGTGGGCCGCTGGGCTGATCGCGCTGCAGGAGCACCGCTACGGCGACGCGCTCGCCGACCTGCTCGAGGTCGCGGCCTTCCCCCTGTTCGCCGCCTGGGCGGTGGCCGACCTCGCCGAGGCGGCTGCCGGGGCCGGGGACCCGGCCAAGGCCCGGCCCCTGCTCGAGCGGGTCGACGCGGCCGCGGTGCTGCTGGGCTCGGAGCACCTGCGCTCGCTGGCGCACCGCAGCAGGGCGCTGCTGGCCGGGGCGGAGGCCGCCGAGGAGCACTTCCTGGCCGCCCTGGAGGTCGGCGCCAGGGCCGGGTCCCCGCTGGAGCTCGCACGCACCCAGCTGCTGCACGGGCAGTGGCTGCGCCGCACCAGGCGTCCCGTCGACGCCCGCACGTCGCTGGCCGCCGCGCTCAACGGCTTCGAGCGGGTGGGGGCACGGGCGCTGGCCGACCTCGCCGCCCAGGAACTGCGGGCCGCAGGAGGGACGGGGCGCGCCGGGACGGCACCCACGGCCCTGTCGAGCCCGCTGACCGCCCAGGAGCTGCAGGTCGCCCGGCTCGCGGCCGCCGGGATGAGCAACAAGGAGATCGCCGACCAGCTGTACCTGTCGCACCGCACGGTGGGCGCGCACCTGTACCGCGCGTTCCCCAAGCTGGGCATCACCAGCCGGGCCCGGCTGCACGGGGCGCTGGATGGGGCCGGGCTGCTCGGCTGACGTGCCCGCACCCGCGGTGCGGATCCTGCCCACCGGGATGCTCGCTAGGATCCCGGCTGCCGGGAGCAGGTCGTCGAGACGCACCGCCGCACACCACGGGAAGCGAGGTCCTCGGGATGGCGCACGTCCACCGCCCCGACGGGCCGGTCGCGCTCGTGGGTCGCGACGTCGAACTGGCGCAGCTGGGCGCCTTGACCACCGCAGCCCGGGCCGGGCACGGCGGTGGGCTCCTGGTCCAGGGCCAAGCCGGCATCGGCAAGACGGCGCTGGTCGACGCGGGTGCCGACGCGGCGGAGGCGGCCGGCCTCCACGTGCTGCGGTGCCGGGGCTTCCGCGGGGAGGGCGACGTCGGGTTCGCCGGGCTGCACGAGCTGCTGCACCCCCTCCTGGACCGCCGGGACGTCCTGCCCGCACGCCAGCGCGCAGCGCTGGAGGTGGTCTTCGGCCTGGCCGACGGCGTTCCCGCCGACCGCCTGGTGCTGGGTCTGGCGACCCTCGGGCTGCTGGAGGAGGTGGCGCAGCAGACGCCGGTGCTGGTGCTCGTCGAGGACCTGCAGTGGCTGGACCCCTCCAGCGCGGAGACGGTGGCCTTCCTGCCGCGCCGGGTGGCGGAGAGCCGCGTCCTCGTCCTGGCCACCACCAGGGTCGGCGACGGGGAGCGCTCCTCCTGGGCGCGCTCCTTCCCGCACGTGCTGTCCCTGACGCCGTTGCAGGAGAGCGATGCCGAAACCCTCGTGCGCGCCACCGGCGCCGACCTGCCCGCGAAGGTCCGGACCCGCATCCTGCGGGAGTCCTCTGGGAACCCCCTCGCGCTCACCGAGCTGGTCGCGCAGCACTCCCGCTCGGGCGGGCAGAGCAGGGGCGCGGCGCCCGCGGCGCTGCCCCGGCGACTGGAGGACGCCTTCCTCGGCGAGGCGCTCCTGCTGCCCGCGGCCACCCGGCAGGCCCTGCTCGTGGCCGCCACCGCCGAAGGCGCGCCGCAGCAGGAGGTCCTGCAGGCCGTGCGCTCCCTCGGCCTGAGCGATGCGGACCTGCTGCCCGCGCAGCGTTCCCGACTGCTGCAGCCCAGCGGCGACCGGTTCGCCTTCCGCCACCCCCTGATCAGCTCCGCTCTCTACGACTCCGCCGGATCGAGCGCGCGTGCCCAGGTGCACGGTGCACTGGCCGCGGTGACGCGCGACCCGGCCCGGGCGGCGCAGCACCGGGCGGCGGCGGCGATGGGCTGGGACGAGGACGCCGCGGAAGGGCTGGATGGCGTGGCGCAGCGGGCGCTCGGCCGGGGAGCCGCGGCCGAGGCCGCGACGGCGTGGCGGCGAGCGGCCGCCTTGACGGCGGAGCTCGACCGCCGGGCCGGCCTGCTGGCCTCGGCCGCGGAGGCCGCCCGCCAGGCCGGTGCTTCCGCGGACGCCGCGGTGCTGCTCACCGAGGTCCGCGCCGTCACCGCCCCGACGCAGCACCGCACGCTGCGGCGCGCGGCCCGCACCGATTGGCTGCTGAGCATGACCGCAGACCACCAGGGGCGCGGAGCCGTCGACCTCGTCGACCTCGCCGCCGCGATGCCCGGCTCCGACGAGCGCATCGAGGTGCTCGCATGGGCGGCGACGAAGTGCTCCGTGCTGCAGGAACCGGAGGACGTGCGGGCCGTGGTGCGCGCGGCCCTGCGCGAGCAGGACACCGACAGGCCCCTGCAGCGGGTCGCGCTCGCACTGGTCGACCCCGGCGCCCCCCTCGACCCGGCGACGTTCGAGCGCTTCCGCGCCCAGGCGCAGCAGACGGACGGCGTGCTGCTGAACTGCCTCGCGTTCTCGGTGGAGGACGCCGGTGACCTCGCCGCCGCGCAGGACTGCTGGAGCACCGCCGTCGAGGTCGCCCACGCCTCCACCCTCACCAGTGACGAGGTCACCGCCCTGTGCGGGCGATCCACTCCCCGGCTGGGGCGCGGAGACCTGCCGGGAGGCCTCGCCGACGCCGAGCAGGCGCTGCACCTGAGCCTGGAGCTGGACCTGCCCGTGGTGGGGGCCATGGCCGCCACCGTCGTCGCCCGCGCCCGCGCCTGGCGCGGTGAGCACGAACGGGCCACGCAGGCCTTGCAGCAGGCCCGGACCCTGCCCGCAGCGGCACCCTTCACCCGCGTGCACGCCAGCGCGGCGTGGGCGGCAGGGGTCCTGGCGCTGACCGAAGGACGTCACGCGGACGCGCTCGCGGATCTGCAGGGCGCCGCGGTCAACGCCGCCGTCGCGCTGTGGGCCGGCGGTGACCTGGCCGAGCCGGCCGCCCGCAGCGGTCGCCCGGACCTCGTGGCCGACTGGTCGCGCACAGCAGCGGCTGCCGTGGAGGCGAACGGATCCCCGCACCTGGCGATGCTGCTGGAGCGCTCCCGCGCGATGCTGGCCCCAGCAGACCGGGCGCAGGCGCACTTCGAGGCGGCGCTCGCGCACGGCGTGCGCAGCGGGGCCGCCTTCGACCTGGCCCGGACCCGGCTGCACTACGGCGAGTGGCTGCGCCGCGAGCGGCGGATCACCGAGGCGCGCGAGCACCTGACCCCCGCTCTCGAGGTCTTCGACTCGCTCGGCGCCCTGCCCTTGGCGGAGCGGGTCCGTCAGGAGCTGCGGGCAGCCGGTGCCGAGTCCACGCCGGTCGCAGCCGAGCAGGACGTGGCGGTGCGTTCCCTGACCGCTCAGGAACTGCTCGTCGCCCGCCTGGCCGCGCAGGGCTTGTCGAACAAGGAGATCGCCGACCAGGTGTACGTGTCCCACCGGACGGTCGGCTCCCACCTGTCCCACGTGTTCGCCAAGCTGCAGATCGCCCGGCGTTCCCAGCTGGTCGCCGCGCTCGGCGGCGAGGCCCGCCCGGCCTGAAGCCCCGACTCCCCGGCCTCCGCTCGGGTGTCGGCACCGCGGCGGTCGCAGGTGCTCGGCAGTCATTGCACCGATGCCGAGCCCGGCCGGCACGGCCACGATGGGCAGCGCTCCGCATCAGCCCGCGACCACCGCCGAGGAAGTGCAACCATGGACATCCGCGCCCACGACACCGCCGTCGTCGTCACCGATCCGCAGAACGACGTCCTGCGCGCCGGCAATCCCGCCTGGCCCCTGCTGGCCGACGCCCTGCGGGAGAACGACACCGTCGCCAACCTGAAGCGGCTGCTGGATGCCGCCTCGGGCGGCGGGTACGGGATCTTCATCTCGCCGCACTACAACTTCGACACCGACTTCGCATGGCGCTTCGGTGGCCCCATCGAGACGATGATGCACGATGCGAAGATGTTCCACCGCGCCTCCGCGCTCTCCCTCGACGGTTTCAGCGGCTCCGGAGCCGATTGGCTCCAGACCCTCGCCCCGGTGATCGAGGACGGGCGCACCGTGGTCACCAGCCCCCACAAGATCTTCGGCCCGTCCTCCAACGACCTCGTGCTGCAGCTGCGCAAGCGGGGCGTCACCACGGTCGTCCTGGCCGGGATGCTCGCCAACCTGTGCGTGGAGTCGCACCTGCGCGAACTGCTCGAGAACGGCTTCCAGGTCGCTGTCGCCCACGACGCGGTCGCCGCTCCGCGGCACCCGGAGTTCGGCGACGGCAACGCCGCCGCTCAGGTCAACTACCGCTTCCTGACCGACACCGTTCTCAGCACCGAACAGGTGCTGGAGCAGATGGCCACCGGTGCGGTGAGCGCTTCGTGAGGTCGCTCGCGCGGACACCACCGCAGCAGCCGGCGCTGCGGGAGGTGTACTCCGCGATGATCGCGCGCCTGCCGGCTGCGACCCGGCGGGCTCTGCTCGTGGCGGCCGTGGGCCAGGATGCTCCCTTGCGGGAAGTCGTGGCTGCGGCGCGACTGGTCGGCTCACCCGCTGCCGAGCTCATCTTCGCGCGGTGCCCCGGCGTGCTGGCCGCGGAGGAGCAGTCGTTGCGCTTCCTGCACTCGCTGGTGCCTTCGGTCCTGCACGATGGAGCGGAGACCGGCGAGCTGGCGCAGGTCCACCGCGCCTTGGCCGCAGTCCGCCGGGACCCCTCGCGTGCCGGCCGGCACCGGGCGGCCACCTCCCGAGGATGAGGTCTCGTCGTCGCGCCGAGCAGAGGGTGAGGCGTCGGCGACCGCGGCTGGGCAGGAGCAGTCGCAGGGAAGGGGGTGGTCCACCTGTGAGGTGGCCCTGCCGCCTTCCGCGTCCGCGCCGGCCCCGTGAGCCGTTGCGCGCACGGCCCGGCCGGCTCGTTGCAGCGCTGCAGGCTTCAGTACTCCAGAGCGGACCAGCGCTGGACGGGTGACGAGGTCGCCCAGTGCTGGGTGAACAGCGGGTCCCCCGCGCGGAAGCGCTCAGCTGCCAGCCGGTCCCGGAAGACGGCGATCGCTCGAATGGGCGGATGCGCATCCTCAGCGGTGCAGGTGTTCTCGGCGGTGTCGAAGTCCACAGCAACGTCTGAGTGCGACAGGGTTCCGATCATCCACAGCTGCCCCCCGGCACCGAGCCGATCGGTGTCGGCCCGGTGCTGGGGGTAGGCCCGGCGGACCGCCTCCACCGCCGCCGGCTCCCACCGGTACTCGACGACGAAGTAGACGCTCCGGCGCGGCGGCGAGGATGCTTCAGGAGGCGAAGCGGGCACCGAGGCCTCCATCGACGTCCCAGCTGGCGCCGGTGACGAAGCCGGCCTCGGCGGAGGCCAGGAAGGCGACCACGGAGGCGATTTCCTCAGGCTCCCCGATCCGGCCGAGGGGGTGGATCTGCTGCAGGTGCTGCCAGGCCGCCTGCGGATCGGGCATCGCCTGGTACTGAGCCAGCATCGGTGGGGTGCGGACGTAGCCGGGGCAGACGGCGTTGACGCGGATGGCGTCGCCGGCCAGTTCCAGGGCCATCGAGCGGGTCAGGCCGAGCACCCCGGCCTTGGCCGCGGCGTAGGGGAACAGCCCCGGGCGGGTCAGGTGGGCGTGGATGGAGGCGATGTTGACCACCGCGCCGCCGCCCAGGCGGCGCATTCCGTCCGTGAGGGCTCTGGTGCACAACCAGGCGGCTTTGAGGTCGACCGCCATGAGCGCGTCCCAGTCGGCGCTGCTGAGCGAGTCCACACCGGCTGCGCGCCCGAGGCCGGCGTTGTTGACCAGCACGGCCACCGCTCCCAGCTCGGCCTCCACTTCTGCCATGGCGGCGGGGATGCGTTCCTCGTCGGCCACGTCGCAGCGCACGAAGCGGTGCGCGGGTCCCAGCGCCTGGGCGGCCGCCGCTCCCGTGCGCTCGTTGCGTCCCAGGACCGCCACCGGCCAGCCGTCGCGGGCCAGGCGCTGGGCGATGGCCAGCCCGATGCCTTGAGTGCCGCCGGTGACCACCGCAGCGCCCCGCCCGACCGGACTGCTGCTCGGACTGCTGCTTGCACCGCTGCTCGGACTGCCGGCGGAGTCGCTGACCGGGCCGTCGACCTGGTGCGTCATCTGCTCCTGCACCTCACACCCCGGTGGCGGCGGGTGCGGTCAGGTCGGTGGCGGCGGCGCTGGCCTCCTGCGCCTCGATGTCGGCCAGCCGCTCGCGCAGCGCCTCGCGGAGGTAGCGCTGGGAGTCGCTGCCGGTCACCAGCCGCAGCGGCGCCGGCGTCTGGTCGACGGTGGCGATGATCGCTGCGGCGACCTTGGCGGGGTCGCTGACCGAGGGCAGGTTGGGGTTCTGGATGCCGCGCGACATCGCCGCCGGGGTGCCGTCGTAGGCGGCCAGGGGCTGCGGCAGGCGCGAGCCGCCGGTGCGGAAGCCGGTGGCGGCGCTGCCGGGCTCGACGATGGTCACGCCGATGCCGAAGGGAGCCAGGTCCTTGGCGTTGGCCTCCATGAAGCCCTCCACGCCCCACTTGCTGGCGTGGTAGAGCGAGGCTCCGGGGTTGGTGGCCTGCCCGCCGTAGGTGGACAGCTGGATGATGCGTCCCCCGCCCTGGGCGCGCAGGTGCGGCACCGCGGCACGCAGGATCTGGATGGGGCCGAGGAGGTTGGTGGCGATCTGGTGCTCGATCTGCTCGTCGGTGAGCTCCTCGGCGGCGCCGAAGAGGCCGTAGCCGGCGTTGTTGACGATGACGTCGATCGTCCCGAGCTCGGCGAAGGCCTTCCCGACGACCGTGCGGATGGCGGGGGTGTCGGTGACGTCGAGCGTGGTCGTCCACAGCTGCTGGCCGTAGCGGGTGGCCAGGTCGCCCAGGGAGGAGGTGTCACGGGCGGTGGCGGCCACCCGGTCTCCGCGCTGCAGCAGCTGCTCGGTCATCAGCCGGCCGAAGCCGCTGGTGGAGCCGGTGATGAACCAGGTGCGCTGAGTCATTGTCGTTCAACCTCTCGGGTCTGCTCGGTCTGTGTGGTCCGCTCGATCCGCTCGCCCGTCTGAACGGCACGGCAGGAGCCGCAGACGATGCTCAGCGCAAGCCTGGAGCTGGAGAAGACCCTGCGGACACTGGTAGTGGCGGGGACAGGCTGAGCGTGTGCTGGATCCTCGTCGGGCCTGTGCGGCGCCGCTGGCCCCCGCTAGCGTCGACGTCGTGGAACCACGCACGCCGTTGGCCGACTTCCTGCGCGCCCGCCGCCAGCTGGTGCGGCCCGAGGACGTCGGGCTGCCGACCGGCAGCCGGCGGCGGGTGCGCGGGCTGCGGCGGGAGGAAGTGGCCCTGCTGGCCGGCATCAGCAACGAGTACTACCTGCGGTTGGAGCAGGGCCGTGACCAGCACCCCTCCGAGCAGGTCGTCGACGCCCTGGCTCGGGCGCTGCAGCTGGACGCCGAGGCCACCGCCCACGCTTTGGAGCTCTCCCGCGCCCGGCCGCGCCGACGCGTCGGCTCCCCCCAGCACCGCCCCGAGCGGGTGCCCGAGGGGGTGCGGATGCTGCTCGAGAGCGTCAACGTGCCAGCCTTCGTCATGGACCGCTACCGCGACGTGCTGGCGGTCAACCGGCTGGCGACCGCGCTGGAGCCGGCCCTGGTGGTCGGTGCCAACCGGCTGGTGTCCTTGTTCACCGATCCCCAGGCGCGCAGCTACCACCCGGACTGGGCGCAGAACACCGCCAGCGTCGTGGCGCAGTTGCGCGCCGACATCGGCGCCGAGCAGGACGATGCGCGCTTCCAGGCCCTCGTCGGGGAGCTGTCGGTGAAGAGCGGGCGTTTCCGTCAGCTGTGGGCTCGCCACGACATCAGGACCAGCGGGTCCCCCACGGGAGTCGTGCACCACCCCGTGGTCGGGGAGGTGGTGCTGCACCGGGAGAAGTTCGCCGTCATTGGTACTGCTTCCCTCGTGGTCGTGATGTACCACGCCGAGCCGGACACGCCCTCTGCGGAAGCTCTGGCGATGTTGGCTTCACTCAGCTGACCCGTGCAGGGCATGGATCGCGTCAAGGCCCTGCCCTGTCGCACGGGTGGTAGCACTGCGACTGGATGGCCCGCAGCGCCACCACCTTCGATCTGGTGTGACCGTGGAGTTGTAGTGCTGGCAGGAGCCATCGCTGGTTGGGGTGCCGGGGTGCCGATAGGGCGGGTCAGCGCAGTTGGCGGGTTCTGCGCTGGATGAGCGGGGGGTCGGGGAAGGTGGGCTGGAGGGCCAGCCCGGCGCTCGCGAAGCCGCCAGCGGTGTTCAACTGCACGGGGCGCTGCCATCCAGCGGGATTGCTCCACAGCGCGGCGTCGGCGCTGCCGTCGGCGCTGCCGTCGTCGCAGCCGGCGCAGGCGGGCACCGAAGTGCACCCGTCCAGGGCCGGGCTGGCGCCGTCCGGTGCTCAGGTCCGGTGCTCAGGTCCGGTGCTCAGGTCCGGTGCTCAGGTCCGGTGCTCAGGTCCGGTGCTCCGGGCGCACTGGTGCCGACTCGAGGCACCTGCACCGGCCCCGAGTGGAGCGGTCGTAGTGCGACTCACCAACCGCGAACATCGGATCCTTCGACGGGGAAAGGTGCGGCTGGACGTCTCACTGCGACGACCGGGAGGTCAGCTCGTCGGGTGCGCCGGCCCGCCGACCCGGCCGGGGCCGGACGGTCCACCCCACGCGGAGGGGTCAGCGGCCTGGGTGCGGCACCCGGCGAGCAGGCGGGCGACCATCCCCCGGGCCTCGTCGCTGCCGTAGCCGGGTCCGGGGATCGACAGGTTCCCCACCGCGCGCAGCAGCGTGAGCGCCTCGACCTGCGGGTCGATCTGCCCGGCCTCCTGGCCGGCCGCGAGCAGGGACGCGCAGGCCGGGACGAGTTCGTCGAGGATCATCGCGTGCAGGTCCGCCAGGCCGGGGTCCTCCGAGAGCAGGGCTTCGCTGAGGCCGTGCTTGGTGACGAGGAAGTCCACGAAGGCGGCCATCCACCGGCTCAGCGCCTCGAGCGGGGGCAGCGGCTGCGCCAGCAGCGCCGCGGCGAGGTCCGTGCACTCGGTGACCTGGTGGCGGTAGACGGCGCCGACCAGGTCCGCGCGGGTGGGGAAGTGGCGGTAGAGCGTGCCCACGCCCACCCCGGCCCGCTCGGCGATGTCCCGCACGGGCGCCTGCACGCCGTGCTCGACGAACGCGGCCGCCGCCGCGGTCAGCAGCGCCTCGCGGCTGCGTCGCATGCCGGCCTGGCGCACTCCAGTGGTGACCACGGGCCCCCCTTGTTCGCGGAACAATGTTCCGCTAATGTTGGCGGAACGATGCTCCGCCAAGTGTGGCAGAGCCGACCACTCCGCGAAGGACATCCCGTGCCCGCAGCCCTCGACCGCCGGCTCATCGCGGTCAAGCCCATCACCGTGCCCACCACCGGCCGCGGCATCGACCTGCAGGTCAAGGTCACCGCACCCGCCGACGGCACGAACCTGCCCGTTCTCGTCTTCTCCCACGGCAACGCCTGGTCCATGGACGGCTACGAACCCCTCGTGGACCGCTGGGCCGCCGCCGGGTTCGTCGTCGTCCAGCCCACCCACCTGGACTCGCGCCGCCACCGCATCGGCGTCGACGACCCCCGCTTCCCCACCATCTGGCGCCTGCGCATCGCCGACCTGCACGCCGTCCTGGACACCCTGGACGACGTCCTCGAGCAGGTCCCCGCACTTCCTGCCCGCGTCGACGCGAGCCGCGTCGCCGTCGTCGGGCACTCCTGGGGAGGTCAGAGCGCCGGCGCCCTGCTCGGAGCCCGGGTCCTGGACGCCGAGGGCACCCCGGGGGAGGACTTCACCCACCCCTCGGTCAGCGCCGGCGCGCTGATCGCCACCACCGGCACCGGCGACACCCTGACCCCGTTCGCGCTGGAGCACCTGCCGTTCATGCGCCCGGACTACACCAGCATGACCACTCCCGCCCTGGTGATCGCCGGCGGCGAGGACCGCTCGGCGATGTCCACCCGCGGACCGGACTGGTTCACCGACGCCTACCACCTCAGCCCCGCCCCCAAGCGGATGCTCACCATCACCGACGGCGAGCACACCCTGGGTGGCCTCGCCGGCGAGGCCGTGCGCGAGACCACCGACGAGGACCCCGAGCGCGTCGCCCTCGTCGCCGACGCCGTGGCCGCGTACCTGCTCGACGTCCTCGGCGACGACACCAGCGCCTGGCAGGACCTGGAGCAGCGGGCCTCAGCCAGTTCGGGCGCCTTCAGCATCGACAGCAAGTAGCTCCTCCGCGGACCGCAGGCACCGCGGGCACCGCGGGCACCGCGGGCACCGCGGGCACCGTGCGATGCCGCACGGCAGCGACGGAGGAGGTGTTCCCACGCTCGCCGACGCCACCGCGACCCCGGCGGGTGAACGGGTGGAGCACGAGGCTGCCTCCAGGTCACCGAGCTCGAGCGCAGCGGATCCACTCCTCCCCGCTCCTGCCGCCGCGGGCCGTCGACGTGCTCCGGGGAGGCATCACCCGAGCAGCCGTGAGCGGCGGATGCGGCCGCCCGGGTCGACGGCGGCAGCGGCCGCGGCCGCCCGCGCCCGCACCTCCGGCACCAGCGCCTGCGGCACGCTCGCCGCGCCCTCGACCCACGAGCCCGGTGTCGTGCCGGCGTCGGCGCTCGACCACACCGAGCGTGCGCGCGCGAACGCCGCCTCGATGCGCTCGCGGGGGAAGAGGTTCAGCGGTGCGACCGCGTGGAAGATGAAGTCGCCCGGCGCTGTGGTGACCGCGCCCGGGCGCCGCGTCGGGGCGCCGGCCACGTGGCGGACCTCCATCATCACCACGCCCGCGTCGTCGTCCGCGGCGGTGGCCAGCAGTGCCGCGGCGATGTCGGGGGTCGAGGCGTCCAGCCACCGCGCATCGCCCACGGCGGGGGTCGCCGTCGGGGGGTCCAGGTGGATGCGTGCGAGCCCTGCCGCGTCGCTCGGGCCCCAGGTGTCGAGCACGGGCGGCGCCACCGCCCGCATCGCCTGCAGCAGCGGAACCGCCCCGCCCGGCCCGTCGGGGTCGGCGATGGCCAGGTGCACGGCGACCTTCCCGTGCAGCGCCGGGGGGAACGGGGGCAGCGCTGGCACGTGGAGCACGGCGATGCTGGAGGAGACGCCGGCGCCGACGGCGCCGATGGTGGCCGACCACGCGGCGAGGAGGTCCGGCAGCGCCTCGGCGTGCCAGAGCAGGGCCCCGGCGTGCAGGTGCGGCGCGGGGACGAGGTCGATCTCCAGGGTGTGGGCGATCCCGACTCCACCGGCGCCGCGGAAGGCCCAGATCGCCTCCCGGTCGACGTCGTCGGCGGCATCGTCGGCCGCCGTGCGGGAGCGGCCACCACCGTCGAGGTAGTGGACGGCGCGCAGCGCCCCGCTGGCCAGGCCGTCGCGCCGCACCAGCCAGCCGATGCCGCCGCCGAAGGTGTACCCGGACACCGAGACGGTGGGCGCCGAGCCAGCGAGCCCGAGCAGGCCGTGCCGCTCGGCGGCGGCGTTGACGGTCGCCCAGGTCGTCCCGGCGCCGACCACGGCGGTGCGTGCGTCGGGGTCGATGACGACGTCGGTGAGCTGGGAGGTGTCCAGGAGCACCGCCGAGTTCCCCACCGGCGCTCCGGCGCCGTGACCGGTGGCCTGCGGCACCACCTGAAGGGGCCGGCCGAGGGAGCGCTCGAGCGCGGCGACCTCGGCCAGCGCGGTGGCGACGTCCTGCGGGTGGGAGGCGGCGGCGACCCGGACGGGTCGCTGCTGCGCGGAGGAGTTGTGGGGTTGTGTCGCGGCGGTGTAGGCCTGCGAGTCCGCCGTGACGAGCAGGGGTGGGGAGGCGGACGCGGTGGTGTCGTGGCCGAGGGGCGTGGACATGCGGAACTCCAGAGGTCGAGACGGTCGAGACGGTCGAGACGGTCGAGACGGTCGAGACGGTCGAGACGGTCGGGCCGGGGTTGAGACGGCCGGCGGTGTCAGGTCGCCGGCCGGCGCGCGCAGAGCTCAGCGGGCGAGGCGGTTCCGGTGGGTGGTGAGGAAACCGGTCAGGTCCAGGTGGTGGGGGTTGACCGCGTGCGCGGCGGCCACGTCGCGGCGCCCGGTGTAGGAGTCCGGGAACTCGGCGTAGTACTGGAACATGTTCCCCAGCTCCTCGGCGCCGGGAACGGGGAAGGCGCGGAACTGCGCCGGGGTCAGCGGCCGGTAGGCCACGTGCTCGCCGAGCACCGCGGTGAACGCGGCGGCCATCTGCTCGCCGGTGAGGACGTCGCTGACGGCGGGGACGGTGGCGCCGACGGTGGAGGGGTCCTGCAGCACGCGCAGCACGATGCGGCCGATGTCGTCGGAGGCGACACCGGCCACGGGCGCCTCTCCCACGGGGAGGTGCAGCGCGAGGGTGCCTTCGCCGTCGCGCTGGGGCGCGAGGTCGCCGAGCAGCTGGTCCCAGTAGAAGGACATCAGCAGGTAGGTCACCGGCAGCCCGGAGGCGGCGAAGAGGGCGTCGGCCGCGCCGCCCTTGACGTCGAAGTGCGGCACCCGGTACTCCTCGCCGCGGCCACCGGCCCCTTCCTCGCGGATGACGGGCATGCGCTGGTCGTCGGCGGCGATGGCCTGGCGGGTGTCCTCCAGGGTGGACCAGACGACGTGCTGCAGCTGCGCGGCCTGGGCGGCGGCGATGAGGGTGCGCACCTCGGTCAGCTCCCGCGCGGGGGAGCGGTGCTCCCAGAACGGGGTGACCAGGAACGCGCCGTGCGCGCCGTCGAAGGCCTTGCGCAGGCTGTCCTCGTCGGTCAGCTCCGCCTCGACGACCTCGGCGCCGAGCTCGGTGAGGGCCCGGGCCCGGGCGGAGGTGGCGTCGCGGGTGACGGCGCGGACGGCGAAGGTGCCGTCGGCCAGCAGGGCGCGCGCGACGGCGCCGCCCTGGGTGCCGGTGGCGCCGATGACGGTGATGAGCTGCTGGTCGGACACGGGTTCCTCCTGGGTGGGGTGGGTGTGGTGGGTGTGGTGGGCGTGGTGGTGGGTGCTAGGCCGGGGGCACGAGGACGACGACCTTGCCGGGCGGCAGCTGTCCGGCGTGGGCCCGGGCGTGCAGGGCGGGCAGGTCGGCCAGCGCCACCCGCTCGGCGACGTCGACCAGCAGTTCGCCGGTGCACACGCGGGCCACGAGGTCGGCCAGCTGGTCGGCGTCGCTGCGCACGAGCAGGTCGATGCCGCGCACCCCGCGCTCCGCGGCGCAGGCAGCGGGCGCTCCGGTGCTCGTGGTGACGAGCGCACCGCCCCGGCGGATCCGGGGGACCAGCGCCGCCAGCCGCTGGGCACCGATCGGCGCGAGGTTCAGCACGAGGTCGACGGGTTCGACCACCGCCCGCGCGAGGTCGGTGAGGGTGTCGGTGAGGGGGTCGGTGAGGGGGTCGGCGAGGGTGTGGTCGATGACCTCGTCGGCGCCGGCGGCCTTGACGCGGACAGCGCTGCGGGGGCTGGCCGTGGCGATGACGTGGGCGCGGGCCTCCTTGGCCAGCTGCACGGCGTACCCGCCGACGGCGCCACCGGCACCGATGACGAGGACGCGCTGCCCGGCCCGCAGGCCGCCGTGCTCGTGCAGCGCCTGCCAGGCGGTCAGGCCGCTCAGCGGCAGGGCCGCGAGGTCGGCCAGCGCGAGCCTCTTGGGCACCCCCGTCAGCAGTTCCGCGGGCGCGAGGACGTGCTGCGCGGCCGCCCCGGGCGCGGTCATCGGCAGGAGGCCGACCACCCGGTCGCCGACGACGATCTCGTCCACGCCGGAACCGAGGGCGTCGACGGTTCCGGCGACGTCCATGCCTGGGGTGTGCGGCAGCCGGAGCGGTGAGCCACCCTCCAGGCCACCGCCCCGGAGGGTGGCGTCGAGGTCGTTGAAGGACGTGGCGGCGACGCGGATCCGCGCCTGCCCCGCTCCGGGGACGGGCGTCTCGACGTCCTCGTAGCGCAGGACCTCGGGACCTCCGAAGTCGTGGAAGCGCACCGCTTTCATGGCCTGACCTGCTCTCGTGGGTGTGCTCTCGTCGTGCTCGTCCTGGGGACGTGACCCAACGTGGCAGGCTCGGGCGCGCTCGACCTGGGCCGGGTTGGCCCACCTTGAGGTCTGCTCGGGTCCACCCGCGGGGACTGCTCGGGTTCACCCGCGGGGACTGCTCGGGTTCACCCGCGGGGACTGCTCGGGTCCACCAGTCGCGAGCAGGGAGTGGTGTGCCGCTGGCGGCTTCGACAGCGGGGACCCGCACCGTCAGTTCGCCGCGAGGATTCGCACCGTCCGCCCCGGGCGGATACCTACACTGTCGGTCGATCTTCTGCCACACTCGCGCCGTGGAAGACCATGAGTTCGGCGCCGCGGTGCGCCGGCTGCGCGAGAGCACCCCTGCGGCGGCGGTCGGGCTGCCCGCGGGCGGGCGGCGGGTGCGCGGGTTGCGGCGCGAGGAGCTCGGCGAGCTGGCGGGGATGTCCGCGGACTACGTGCGCCGCCTCGAGCAGGGCCGCGCCCACCCCTCCGCCGGTGTGGTCAACGCCATCGCCCGGGCGCTGCGGGCCGGGCGGGCCGACTACGAGCGGCTGTGCGCGCTGGCCGGCTACGCCGCCGCCGAGGGGCAGGTGCCCACCGAGCTCGGCCCGGGCGCGCGGCGGCTGCTGGAGCGCTTCGCCGACACCCCGATGATCGTCTCCGACGCGGCGATGAACGTCGTCGCCGTCAACAGCGCGTTCCTGGCGCTGGAGCACTGGAACCTCACCGGGGAGCGCTGGCAGTGGAACGTGGCCTGGCGCATCTTCCGCGACCCGTTCGAGGCCTTCCAGCAGTCCGAGGCCGACGCGGACGACAACGAGGCGGTCCTGGTGACCCAGCTGAGGAGCTCGCTGCTGCGCTACCCCTCCGACACCGCCCTGGCCGCGATGGTGGACGACCTGCGCACCCGCAGCCGCCGCTTCGACACCCTGTGGCGCGCACCGCGGCCGGTGACGGCCTACGAGAGCAGCGCGACGATCACCCAGTCCGACGGGGGTTCGGTCACGCTGGTGGGCAACCTCATCGCCATCCCCGGTGACGACCTGGCGGCGGTGATGCTGACCGCGGCGCCGGGTTCGGCCGATCAGGCCCGGCTGGCGGAGCTGGTCGCCGCGAGCGAGGGGCGGGCCGTCGTCGAGGTGGGCCGGGAGACGGGTCGGGAGGAAGGCCGGGAGGCGGGTCAGCACGTGGGCCGGGGGGCGGGCCGGGAGGTGGGCCGACTCGGCCCCGGCTGAGCGCGCCTGCACCCGCGTCCAGGCCTCCGGCCGCACCCTGGTGCGCGGCTGCGGACGGGAAGTGGAGCGGCACCACGACGTCGCCACCGACGAGACCCGGGTCAGCGGTCCTCTCCCGGCGCCTGCGGTGAGCCGACTCCTGGACCAGCCGGCGCCCGGCCCGCGTCGGTCGATCCCTGGGGCTGGTCCGCGCTGCTGCACAGGTGGCGAGGCCGTACGATCACCCGGTGGCACCACTGACGCGAGGGCGGATCCTCGCGGCGGCGGTGGCCATGGCCGACCACGAGGGGCTGGAGGCGGTCACCATGCGGCGGATCGCCGCCGCCCTCGGTGTGCACGTGACCTCGCTGTACAACCACGTGGACACCCGCGAGGCGGTGAGCGACGGCATCGTGGAGGTCCTCCTCGACGAGGCGGACCTGCCCTCGGAGCCGCTGGGCTGGGAGGCGTGGGTACGCCGCTTCCACGCCGCGATGAGCGTGCTGGCCCTTCGACACCCCGGCGCCTTCGCGGTCCTGATGCGCCGGCCCGTGCAGGGCCCGCGCGCGGCTGCGTCCTTCGAGGTCGCCCTGGCCGCCTTCCGCGAGGCGGGACTGGAGCCGCCGGACGCCTACGGCGCGGTGAAGGTCGCCGTGCACGCCGCGCTCACCGCCGGGCTCGAGCGCAGCCTGGAGGCCCAGGACCCGCCGCCGGAGACGGACATCGAGGCGCTCCCGGCGGCGGACTTCCCGCAGTTCCACGCCCTGCGCGGCATCGAGGACCCCACGGTGTCCTGGGACTTCGGCCTCGAGACGGTGGTGGCGGGCCTGCGGGTGCAGATCGCCGAGCGCGCCGCCCGCTGACCGCTGCCGGTCTGCGCGGCCGAGGCCCGTCAGCCGCCGAGGCCCTTCAGCTCCAGCACCGGGATGGTGCGGATGCCCCGGGTCTGCTCCGCGTAACCCGCGAAGCCGGGGAAGCGGTGGGCCTGCTCGGCGTACACCGCCTCCCGCTCACCGCCGGTCAGCTCGCGCACGGAGACCGGGAAGGTCCGCGTGCCCCGCTCGATGCGGGCGCTGCCTGCGGTCGTGAGGTTGTGGTACCAGTTCGGGTTCGCCGGTGCGCCGCCGTTGGAGGCGAAGACGTAGACGGTGTCCTCGTCGCCCTCGGCGGGCAGGTACATCGTCGGGGTGACGAACTCCTTGCCGCTCTTGCGGCCGGTGTGGTGCAGCAGGACCATCGGCGCGCCGGCGAAGGGGCCGCCCACGCGGCCGCCGTTCGCGCGGAAGTCGGCGATGATCCGCTGGTTGACGTCGTCCGGGTCGCTCATGGTGGTCTCCTCGTTCGTCGTCGCCGGCGCTGTGCCGGTCCGGTCTCCGTCGCGGACGGCCGCGACGTCCGCGGTGGACGCCCCGTCGGGCCCCACCTGCTGCCGGTGCACCCGGCGCGGAGATCCGCGCCGGGACCGTGCCACTCCCGCGAAGGTCACTCGGGCAGGACGATCACCTTGCCGGGGATGCGGCCGGCGGCGGCTTCGGCGTGCAGGGCGGGCAGGTCGGCCAGCGCGATGCGGCGGGTCACCTCCACGTGCAAGGCGCCGCTGTCGACCAGGGAGACCAGCTCGGCCAGGCGCTCGCGGTGGGGGAGGACGAAGACGGTCGCGGCGCTGACGCCGCGGGTTTCGTCGCCGGGGGTGGCCATGAAGGCGGTGGTGCTGACGACCTTGCCGCCGTCACGGACCAGGGCCACCAGCTCGGTGAACCGCTCGGGGTCGATGGGCGCGAGGTTGAGCAGGACATCGACCTGCTCCTGCACGGCGCTGAGCAGGTCGGTGGTGGTGTGGTCGACGACCTCGTCGGCGCCGGCGGCGCGGACGGCCTCGGCGCTGCGGGGGCTGGCGGTGGCCACCACGTGCACGCCGGCGCGCTTGGCCAGTGCGGTGGCGTACTTGCCGACCACACCCCCGGCGCCGTTGATGAGGACCCGCTGCCCGGAGGTGAGCTTGCCGTCGTCGAAGAGGGCTTGCCAGGCGGTCAGGGCCACCGAGGGCAGGGCGGCGGCGTCGGGCAGGGGGATGGTGGTGGGGGCGGCCACCAGGGCGTCGGCGGGGGCGATGACGTGCTGGGCGGCGCCGCCGTCACGTTCCATGGGCAGGAAGCCGATGACCGCGTCCTCGACGTGGAGGTCGGCCACGCCTTCGCCGAGGGCGTCGACGGTGCCGGAGACGTCGTAGCCGGGGACGTGGGGCAGCTGGACGGGGATGGGCAGGAACCCGGCGCGCATGCCGTTGTCGGCGGCGTTGAATGCCGAGGCTGCTACCCGGACCCGGACCTGACCGGGCCCGGGGGTGGGGATGTCGACGTCTTCGTAGTGGAGGACTTCGGGGCCGCCGACTTCGTGGAAGCGCACTGCCTTCATCGCTGAGCCTGCTCTCGTGGGGTGTGAGTGGGGACGACGCAGACCCGAGGGGTGACCGTGGATCCGGCGCCGTCAACGACAGTGGCAGCATCCGCAACGCTCAGCCTGGGCCGGATTGGCCCACCTTGACGACCGCAGTCCGACTGCCTCGGGTTGGGTGGGTCGTCAAGGCACGACCCAGAGTCGCCGCGCAGCTCTACAGGGCACCTGCCGCGCCTGCGGCAGCGACCGCACCACGGGGTCTCGGACCCCGTCGAGGACTCTGCTTCGTGCGCAGCGGCGCCGATCAGCTCGCTGACCTGGTGGCCCGGGTGTGCACCGGTGAGCTCCTGCTCGACGTCACGCGCCGGGTCGCCTTGGCCGACCTGCCCGCGCTGCACGCCCGGGCCGACGCGGGGACGTTGCCGGGCGAGGTCGTCCTGGCCCACCCGGGGTGACCTGCTCCGAGGATGAGCGGTCGCCTCCGGCCGCCCAGCCGTCGACGTTCATGCCCGTCCCTGCCGAGCGCCTCCACGCTCAGCCCGGCTGCAGGGACGGTGCGTGCTTTCCGCAGCCCGACACCACCCTCGGCGCTACCGGAACCCAGGCCGGTGCGGTCACGCGCACTCTGCTGTCCGGCGACGCGTTCGCCGTGCGATCGCCTCCCCGCCACGCCGGCTCGCCGGCGGCGGAGGTCCTGGCCGAGTTGAGGCCGAGGTGGCCGAGGTGGTCGAGGTGGTCGAGGTGGTCGAGGCCGGCCTGGACGACCGAGGCGGTCTGCAGGAGGTCCTGGACGGCGCGTACCTGGCCGTGAGCAGCGCCGGTGCCGACCCCTCGTTCCCCGACGGCGCCGTTGGTGGCGCGACGGCGAGGCGATGGGTGCGACGGTTCTGTCGTGTCCGTGCTGGTCTGCTCGTGGGTTCAGCCGTGCTGCGTGACCTGCAGGGTGGCCGTCAGGGACTGGAGTTGTGGTGGCGACAGGGCTGACAGCGGTGAGGCGGCCGTCACGGCGTCGACCATCCGGGCGTGGGCCTGACGTCCGGCACCGGTCAGCTGCAGCAGACGCCGGCGCCGGTCGCTGGGGTCCTGGACGCGCTGCGCGAGGCCCCGCCCTTCCAGATCGGCGGCCAGCAGCGTCACGTTCGAGGGGTCGCAGGACAGGTGGTGCGCCACCACGCTCATCGACGCCCGTCCCACGGTGCCCAGCAGCTGCAGCAGCCCCGCGGCGCTCTCGGTGAGTCCCGTGTCGTCCAGGGCGGCGGCGGCCGCGCGTCGGTGCAGCTCGGCGAGGTGGTGCACGGCCTCGACGCACCGCATCACCTGATCCGGGTCCGTTGCTCGATCCTGGTCGGTCATGCGTCCTCTTTGCTTGAAGAACTCAAGGAGTTGCCCTATGCTTGAGGGAATCAAGCATAGGGAGAAGTCATGGTCGCGTCCAGTGGTCGTGCTGTCGTCGCTCGCCGGCGAGGAGGGCCCGAGCGCCTCGTGCTCGCCGATCAGGAGTTCGCTGACCCGGCGCCGGGTGGCGTTCGCGTAGCCGTCCAGGTGGCGGGTGCGGCCTACGGTGACGTCCTGCTGCGGGAGGGGCTGGTGCCCGGGACCGAGTTCCCGGTCACGCCCGGGTACGACGCCGTGGGGATCATCGAGGCGGTCGGTGAGGGCGTCACCGAGCTGGTCCCGGGCCAGCGGGTGGTGGTGCGCACGGCCGGGTCAGGCGGGTACGCCACCCACGTCGAGGTCTCCCAGGACTTCGCCGTCGCCGTGCCGCTGGACCTGGACGCCGCGGCGCTGGTCGCACTACCGCTGAACTACGTCTCCGCCTGGCAGATGCTCACCCGCGTCGCCCCGGCCGCGCCGGGCAGCACCGTGCTGGTGCACGGCGCCGCCGGCGGTGTCGGGGGAGCGTTGGCGGAACTGGCGCAGCTGCGCGGCCTGACCGTGATCGGTACCGCATCCGCATCGCGACTCGAGGCCCTGACGGCGGGGGGAGTGGTGGCGGTGGACCGTGCCGGGGACTGGGTGCGCGCGGTGCGCGCCGCTGCTCCCGATGGGGTCGACACCGTCTTCGACGGAGTGGGAGGAGCCACCAGCCGCCGCTCCTTCACCCTGCTGGGCGCGGGTGGTCACCTCGTCGTCTACGGGATCACCGGCGGCCTGCGACGCGGACGCCGCAGTCCGCTCGCTCTGGCCGGCACCGCTGCGGGAACGCTGCGACAGTCGGCCCTCGGCCTGTTCGGCAAGGGACTGGGCATCGACGGCTACATGTCCGCCTCCTACGTGCCCGCGTACCCGAAGCGCTTCCGCGAAGACCTCACCGAGCTCGCAGCCCTGCTGACTCGCCGGGCGATCTCGCCGCGCATCGCGGCACGGCTGCCCCTGGCCCAGGCGGCAGAAGCCCACCGCCTCCTCGCGGACGGCGTGAGCGGGAAGATCGTCCTTGACGTCGAGGGACGCCGGTAGCCGGGTCAGCAGCGCCCGCCGTGGGCGCGTGGTCAGTGGACGACGGCCTGCGACACCGCCTCCGCCGTCACGGTGGATGACGAAGCGGAGAGCCAGGGGCTGCGCAAGAGGGCCGAGCAGTCGCAGCCAGGAAGCGCCTTCTCGCGTCCGGCGACGACGGGCTCGGCCCGCAATGCCCCCCCAGGGTCCTTCCCGCGAGCGGGAGGTGCTCCCACTGCTGGTCCGCGGCGTCGCCGACGACGGTAGCGGGGGCGGCGGTGGACGGGAGGGCGTTCCCCCGCGCCGTTCCCCCGCGCCGTTCCCCCGCGCCCTGGGATCGCCGGACCGGTGCCCGCCCCGGCGGACACCGGCGCCCTCACGCCGGAGACGCCTCCGGGGTGTGTTCCGCTTCCCGCGCCTGGGTGCGGTACCGGCCCGGGGTCTGCCCATGGGCGCGGGCGAAGGCCCGGGTGAAGGCGGGTACGGAGGTGTAGCCGACGTCGGAGGCGATCGCCTCTACTGGTTCCCGACCTCGCCGCAGTCGTACCGCGGCCAGGTCCATGCGCCACGTCGTCAGGTAGGCCGCGGGACTCTGCCCGATGGCGGCGGGGAACCGCCGCGCCAGCGTTGCCCGCGATACCGAGGTCGCCGCGGCCAGCGAGGCCGTGGTCCAGGCCCGGGCGGGGTCGGCGTGCAGGTGTTCGAGGGCTTGGCTCACCACCGGGTCCTGGGTCATCGCCAGCCAGGTGCCCCGGCAGGCGGCCGGGCGCGAGGCCAGCCAGGCCCGCAGCAGCTGCACGAGCACCACGTTGATGAGGCTGTTCAGCACCGCGGTGGAGGCGATCTGCGGGTCCGTGAGCTCGTTGCTGAGCATCCGCACGGTGTCGTCGAGTGCGGTCGTCCCGGCCCCGGCCCCGGTCCCGGTCCCGGTGCCGGTCCCAGTACCGGCACCGGCTGCGATGTGGACGAGGTCGGGCAGACCCTGCATGACCTGGGTCAGGGCTGTCTTGTCGCAGGTGTAGGCGAGGGTGACGACGTGCGTCGTGGGCGGTGCGGACCCCAGCGTCAGCACCTCGCCCGTCCGGCTCCGCCGGGCGGCCGCCACCCGGTCGCAGCGCACGCCCGGGGTGTCGGGGGCGTCGCCGAGCGCGTGGGGGACTCCGCCGCCGACCAGGGCGACGTCTCCGGCGCCCAGTTCCAGCGGCGGGTGGCCGGGCACCGTCAGCCACGCGCTGCCGGCGGTGACGGCGTGCAGCGCGGCCTCGCCCGGGCGCTCGTCCAGGGCTGTCGCCCAGGTGCCGCCGGCGGCGATGTGGTTGCCCAGCGCGCCGCGAACACCGGAGACGGTCAGGACGTCGCTGAGGGGGTCCACGCCGTCACCTCATCACGCCGTGAGGCGAACGGGCAAGAAGACGAGCCGATCGGGCATCGATCGGCGCAGGAAGGCTCCGTACGGTCGACGCATGCGACTTCACGGCAGCACCGCACTGGTCACCGGCTCCAACCGCGGCATCGGCCACGCCTTCGCGACCGAGCTCCTGCGCCGCGGCGCGAAGGTCTACGCCACCGCCCGGCGTCCCGAACTCGTCGACGTCCCCGGGGCCGAGGTCCTGCGTCTCGACATCACCGACCCGGCTTCGGTGCAGGTGGCCGCCGAGGCCGCCGGTGACGTCGACCTTCTGGTCAACAACGCGGCCTTCACCGCCGGCGGCAACCTGGTGGACGGGGACCTGCGCGCGATCCGCGAGGTGGTCGACTCCAACTTCTACGGGACCCTGGCGATGGTCCGTGCTTTCGCGCCGGTCCTGGCCCGCAACGGGGGTGGTGCGATCCTGAACGTCCTGTCGGCCGCGGCGTGGGCCACGGTGGAGGGCAACACCGCCTACGCGGCGGCGAAGTCCGCGCAGTGGGGCCTGACCAACGGGATCCGGCTCGAGCTGGCTGGACAGGGGACGCAGGTCACCGCGCTGGTGCCGGGGATGACGGCCACCGAGCCCATGAAGGCGTTCGCGCGGGACTTCGGGCTGGACCTGCCCGAGGGGGCGATGAACGAGCCGGCCGATCTGGTGAAGCTGGCGCTGGACGGGGTGGAGGCCGGGGAGGTCGAGGTCCTGGACCGGTACGGCCTGCAGGCCAAGCGGCTCCTGGCCGGGCCGCCGCAGGTCTTCGACCTCAGCGGCACCGCCGGCTGGCCACGTGGGGTGAGTTCGGGAAGGGGGTGAGTCTGCGGACGGGCGTCAGTCGGTTCGTTCGCTGACCCTGCCACGTTCGCCGCATCGACCGGCATCGAACCGCAGTCGTGAACGGCTCACACGTGCGAGCCCTGGAAGGGGGGATCACATCGGCCCTTCACCGGTCGACCGGGCCCGCAACGGCTCCAGGCACCACCTGCTCACCGTCCCCCGCAAGCGGGAGGTGCCCCCATCCGGCGGTGTCCCGCTGGTCGTCACCCTCACCGGCGGCAACCGTCACGGCGTGACGCAGCTACTGCCTTTGATCGGTGCCTTTCCCTCGTGCGTGGTGTGCGTGGTCGTCCTCGTCTGCTACCGCGGTACCTGTTCGCCGACCGTGACATCAGTAAGGCTGCGACTACGACTTCTACCGCCGCGTCCTGCGCAGACGGGGATCGTTCCGCGCATCGCCCGCCGCGGTGCCGTCCACGGTTCGGGGCTGGGCCGTACCCGGTGGGTCGTCGAGCGCAGCTTCTCCTGGCTGCACCAGTCCAAGCGGCTGCGCACTCGCTACGGAGTCCGCGCCGATCTGCATCTAGAGCTGCTGCAGCTGGCCTGCGCGCTGATCTGCCATCGAAAGCTCCCGACCTCATGATGGAACGAGCTGTGAGAAGGCGTCGTGCGCTGGTGTACCTGCGGCGGTGACGGCGCGACGCTGCGAGGTGTCGTCGGTGCGGCAGTCAGTGACCGGGCAGGTTCTTCAGGCCCTGTGAGCGCTGCTGCAGGAGGTCGGCGTAGGTGCCATCGCGCTCGGCCCACCGCAGCCGCTGGGCGGCCTGCACCACCACCTCGTTCGGGGTGGGGCTGGTGGTGAGGAGGCCGAGGACCTCGTCGAGGAAGGCGTCTAGAGGCAGCGCGGCGGGATTGATCTTCTCCTGCCCGGCGGTGGCCACGGCCGGGGGCACGAGTTCGGTCACCTCGATGCCGGTATCGGCCAGGTGCGCGCGCAGGGCCTCGGTGTAGGCGTGGACCCCGGCCTTGGAAGCGCCGTAGCTGGCCATGAGGGGGAAAGGCATGAACGCGATGCCGGAGGTGACGGTGATGATGTTCCCGCTCCGGCGCGCGATCAGGTGCGGGGTGAAGGCGTCGATCACCCGGATGGTCCCGAGCAGGTTGACCGCGATGGTGGTTTCGGCCTGAGCGAAGTGGGTCGGGTCGCGTAGGTCCTCCATCAGCATGACGCCGGACATGGTCACCACCACGTCGAGGTCGGGGTGCGCGGTGAGGACCTCGTCGCGGGCACGCAGGACGCTGGCGGGGTCGGTGACGTCGACCTGGAGGGTTTCGATGCCCTGGGCGGTGGCGCGGTCGGGGACCTTGCTGGTGTCGCGGCCGGCGACCACGACGGTGCTGTCGGCGGCGGTGAAGCGCTGCGCCAGGCCCAGGCCGATGCCGGAGGTGCCGCCGACGATGAGGACGGTGCGTCCGTCGATGTCCATGACTGATCCTTCTCTGTGGTGGTGCTCGGGTGCCTGATGAGCATTCGACGCGTGGATGCGGACAGGAAGGTCTCTGCGAATCCGGGGAGTGGCAGGACCCCCTCTGCGCCCCGGTGCCGGCGGTAGGGTCGTTCTCATGACGGGCCTGGTGACAGGCAAGGCGGGCAGGGCAACGGGGGAGCAGCGGGCGTGCCAGCGAGCGAGGCCGTGCGTGGGACCAATCGGCTGGGGGAGTACCTGCGTGCCCGCCGTGCCCTGGTCACCCCGCAGCAAGCGGGTCTACCCGCTGGCGCCCGGCGCCGAGTGCCGGGACTGCGCCGTGAAGAGGTGGCCCTGCTGGCAGGGCTGAGCGCGGACTACTACCTGCGCCTGGAACGCGGGCGGGACCGCAACCCATCAGTGCAGGTGCTGCAGGCGTTGGCTCGGGTCCTGCACCTGGATGAGGTGGAGACGCAGTACCTGTGTGACCTCGCCCAGCCCCGCCTGCGTAGCGGTCTACGCGACCGTCCCTCGTCTCGCCGGCGAGCGGAACGGGTCCCTGAGCGCCTGCACCACCTGCTGGCTGCCCTCGAGGTCCCGGCTTTCGTGGAGGGACGCGCCTTCGACGTGCTGGCTTCCAACCCGCTGGCGTTGGCGTTCTCGCCGCGGCTGCGAGTGGGGGAGAACCGGTTGCGTTCGCTGTTCCTGGATCCTGCGGAGCGTGACTTCCACCGCGACTGGGAGGCGGCGACGGCGGAATTCGTGGGCGCCTTCCGCCACTCGGTCGGGGTCAGCCCCAGCGGATCGGCCACGGAGCCCACGGATGAAGGTGCTCACGACTCCACCAGCGCCGTGCAGGATCTACGTGTGGTGGCGCTGGTCGGGGAGCTGTCGCTGGCCAGCGGGCGCTTTCGGGCCTTGTGGGACCGTCACGACGTGCGCCGCTTGCAAGGCGGCACGACCGTCGTCGACCACCCGGTGGTGGGGGAGTTGCGGCTGCACCGCGACAAGCTGCCGGTCGAGGATGTCCTACTCGTCGTCTACTACCCCGACACCGGCAGTGACAGCGCCGAGAAGCTGCAGCTGCTGGCCTCCCTGGTGGAGACGACCCCCGGTGAGGCGTCATTCCCGTCATAGCACGCGGGCCGGCGCGGATCGACAGCTCTCGGGAAGACTGTGACGCGGGTGCGGACGGTCAGGTGTCGGCATGAATGATGTGGTCGCCGAGGTGGTCGGGGCTCGACCCGCTTCCCCGGGCACCGCAGTCATGACCGGTCTGCGGGTCACCGGCAAGGCGTCTTCACATCGAGAAGCCGGTGTGTTCACGCCACCCCGCAGGGGCGCAGCGCGAGCAGCGCCAAGGTGCAGGCCGAGAGCAGCAGGTCCTCGATGGGCACCTCCTCGCCTGGAGCGTGCGCCAGTCGCAGGTCACCCTGTGCCGGGTGCTCGGCCAGCCAGGGGTGGGTCGCGCACGCGTGCGGCCACGCACCCCTCGAATGCCGCTCGGGCCGCTTCCACCGGCTCATTCGGCCGGACGCCGAACCGCCCCTCGGCGACGAGCCGGTCGGGCACGGTGCTGGCCCACTCGCCGGCCCGCATCCGTCCGATGGAGGCCGTAGGGGAAGGGGTGGTTCCCGAAGCGGGAGCGGTCGGTGAGTTGGCGGTCGGTGGGCTGGCGGGTGGACTCCAGGGCCAGCAGCGCGGCGTGGACGTGCTCGAACAGTTCGACGGCGCTGACCCCGGGGTGGCGGCGAGGCCGGTGAGGGTGAGGTGGAAGGTCAGCGCGCCGGCGTAGGCGGTCATCACCGCACTGGCGGTGGGTTCGGGGATGACGCAGGCCTCGTTGCGGTGCCCGCGTCGCGGGGTGGCCCACGCGCCGAGGGAGGGGACGGCGACCAGCTCGACGAGTCGGTCGAGGAGCCACGGCGCATCGACGGCGTCGAGCACCGCGGCCTCGCGGGGAGAAAGCTCCGCGACGACTAGTTGTTGGTGCACCTGGATGAGGTGCTGTCCTCGGCGTTGGAGACGGTTCCTGAGCGCCGGCATGTGGTGCTGAGCCCGCGGCTGGCGGTGCTCAGCGACCCCAGGATGGTGGATGAGGAGGATCCGCCGATGCCGGCGTTGCCTGATCTGCCGCCGGGGGAGTACGGCTGGTATGCGTACGCACCGTTGTCAGGGCAGTCGTTGTCGTCGAATGCTGCACAACAGCAGCAAGGTCGGGAAGAACTCGGCGACGACGATCAGGAGAGCCGGGAGCCCTGGGCACGGGTAGCCTCGTTTTGTTGATCACCATCGTGGTCGCCTCGGCGGTGTTTTTCCGACGACCGCAGCGGTCGAGGCGTTCCGCTGCAATGACTTCTCTTGAGGCTGCGCCAGCGGCTTGGTGAGGAATTCACCGACTGCGCGCGCCAGCGCGCTCACGCGAACCTGCCTATTGCTCAGTTGGCCGCGCCAGCGGCCCGTGC